>DHGO01000046.1:10762-15893 GCA_002402795.1 Deltaproteobacteria bacterium UBA4796 | reverse complement strand
CAGAAAAAATCAAGCTTACTGGCAGAAAGCTTATGCAAAAAACATACAAGCATCACAGCGGATATCCAGGTGGCTTAAAGACAATAAATGCAAAAATCATGCTTGTTAAAAAACCAGAAGAAATCATTATACATGCGGTAAAGGGTATGCTTCCCAAAACTACCCTGGGAAGACAGATTCTTAAAAAATTGAAAGTTTACAGTGGTGAAGCACATCCTCATAAAGCCCAAAAACCTATATTATTCCGGGAGGTAAAAGGTGCCTGAAAAAAGGTACTATGCAACAGGAAAAAGGAAGACTGCCGTTGCACGGGTGTGGTTGAAACAGGGTTCTGGCAATTTTCTTATCAACGGTAGAACTATTGAAGGGTATTTCCCTCTCGAAGAGCTTAAAATTATGGTAAACAAACCTTTTATGATTACCGGTAATATTGGTAAATTCGATGTTGTTGCCAACATATATGGCGGAGGCATTCCTGCCCAGGCATGGGCTTTAGGACATGGCATTGCCAAAGCTCTCCTTGAGTATAATGTAAATTTCAGGGCTATCCTTAAAAAACAGGGTCTTATTACCAGGGATCCAAGGTCAAAAGAGAGAAAGAAATACGGTAAGAGAGCAGCGAGAGCAAGTTACCAGTTTTCAAAGAGATAACTCTCCATGTGGAAAGCAGGTATAATAGGAGCAACAGGCTATACAGGCCTTGTCCTTATATCCCTTCTTTTAAATCACCCGAAAATAAAGATTACCCTCATTACTTCCAATACATATAAAGGTAAAAAGATATCCGATGTGTTTCTTTCATTAAAGGGGCTCTGTGAAGATACATTGGTGGCAACTGACCAGGAGCACAGAGGAAAATGTGATGTCTACTTTCTCTGTCTTCCTCATGGCAGCTCAATGGAGATGGCAAAGGTGCTATTTGACAGAAAAGCAATCATCATTGATCTCAGCGCAGACTTTAGATTTGAAGATACCCATAGTTATGAAAGGTTCTATACAAGGCACAGCGCAAAGAAACTTATACCTCATGCTGTCTATGGCCTTCCTGAGGTTTATAGGGAAAAAATCAAGGGGGCAAAATTAATTGCCAATCCAGGATGCTACCCCACCTCCGCCCTCCTTGCCTTATATCCGCTCCTGAAAGAACGCCTTTTACAGGGTGAGGTTTTCATAGATTCAAAATCTGGTGTCAGTGGTGCTGGAAGGGAATTAAAATTAGGAAGCATGTTCTGTGAGGTATCCGAGGGATTCAGGGCTTATAACGTGGGAACACACAGACATGAACCAGAAATCAAAAAAGAGGTGGAAAAATTAGCAAAGCTTAACGTAACATTTGTACCCCATTTACTTCCCATGAACAGGGGAATACTTACAACCGTATATGCCACACTGAAACAAAATATGAAAACAGCAGATATTCTTTCTCTCTATAAGAAAACATACAAAGATGAGCCGTTTATACGAATAATGGATGAAGGTATATACCCTGATACACGTTTCAGCAGATTTTCAAATTACTGTGACATTGGATTAAAGTCTTACAACGATGGTACTGTTGTCATTATTGCAACCATAGATAATCTCATTAAAGGTGCCTCCGGTCAGGCAATACAGAATATGAATATCGTCCTTGGCATTGACGAGAGGATGGGACTTACAAATATTCCACAGTTTCCGTAGAATCTCCATTAGTGTTCAAGCTTGTTCAGTAGATGACTATCCTCTTCAGTGATAATAAGTTTTATTTGTTTACCTGGTTCAAGTACATAGTCTTCCTGAAGACCATTCATCACTGAAATCTTTTTGATTGTTTTTTCATCTTTATACAATGACTTAAGGAGTTCCTTGAGGGTCTGTTTTTTTTCTACCTCGTAGACTTTTATTCTACCTGGAGCGACCTTAACCATCTCCTCGGCATCGAGTTTTCTTGCTTTTTTGATGATTTCTTTCCACACTAATTCTCCCCGTGACGAAGCCTTCTCAATAAAACTTACAGCAAGCAAATGGGGAAACATGTTGATAAAAACCACCTTTAAATCAGAACCATTTAACCGATAGATACAAAGTGTAGTATTCTGAGCATCTTCATAGAGACCAAAATATATCTTTTTCTGAAGGGATTTCTTTTTTTCAAACTCCTCTATGGCTTCCTGTTGAGCTACTCTTCCTTTCAAAGGGGTTACACCTATAACATAATTCTGGTATCTATCAAACAATATCAACTCATCTGGATTTTCACCCTTCTCAATAATAAGGCCTCTCCGTAATGGAACTGCCATACCAACCTTCCCGTTCTTGAGTTCGTTTTTATCCTTTATCCATCCTTTCTCTTTTTCAAGGGGCATACCATCAATGATGTGGAGAAAATTTTCTTCATCTATCTTCAATGCCTTATCTCTATAGTCATTGATATTTTGTTTAATGACGTTCTGGACATTCTTTATCCTTTCTTCTGTCAGAGGATGGCTTGCAAAAATTCCAAGCAAAAAACCTACACTCCCTTCTTCCATCCTTTTTAAAGAATAGAGAAAATCTCTCATCTGGTAAGGGTCATAGTGTGCCTTTAACATGTAATCCACCGCCAGTTCATCAGCCTGATTTTCATATGTCCGTGAATAGCCTGCCATAATTGCGCCAAGCATCATATCAGAAACCTGAGCCCAGAATTGGGAACCTGTGCCCATGGCAATAATGTTGAGTAAAATATTTGTCCCGATATTGGCCTGGAGAGCCTTCATACTATGTCGATAGGAAACATGACCTATCTCGTGTCCGATAACCCCTGCAAGCTGGGCTTCGTTGTTAAGATAACAGAGAAGCCCTCTTGTCACATAAATGTAACCGCCGGGCAATGCAAAGGCATTCACCTCATCCATATCTACTACAGAAAAGTGAAAATCAAGGTTACTCCTGTGAGAAACCCGTGCAACCTTTTTACCAACCTTCTGAACATAATTGGTAACACCAATATCGTCATATACGCCATACTCTTTACGAACATCATTATCGAGCCCCTTTCCAAGGGCAACTTCGTCCTTTTCTGAAAAAAACATCAATTCTCGTGTTTTTGTTACAGGATTCTCAGCACAGAAACAGAGAAAAAATGCCATACAGGTTACAATGGCAATCTTCACTATACGTTGCATATCCTTTCAGAACAATAATTATATAGGATTCAATGTACGATCGATTACTGTTCGTGCAAGCACAAGAGGATCGATAAATGTGTTATCCATGTCTCTTTCAAGGTCTCTCATATTGGATAAGAAAGTAATCCTATCCTGCATCCGTTCCCTCAGGAAGGAAAGGTATGTCATATCTTTTGGCGGTTTATATTTTCTGTCATATTCAGAACCAAAAAGTTCATTACCATTCCTTGGAATACTCAATCCCTGGAACATCTTCCATTCCTTCCATATAATGGTACCTCTCATAAGCTCTGTCACTATAGAAAGGGAAAGCCTCTTTGGTATGTCAACAAGTTTATCAGGAAGGCCAAAGGCATGGGTGTTCATTATGTAACACTCGCAACCCTGCTTGAATAACTTAAAGAATTGATTGCAATCGACCACAAGAGGATGCACCCTGAATGGATTGGCAAAGGGCTCGATAACAAGCTTTTCTAATTCTTTTGGATCCACGTTCTCTACACCTTTTGCGCGCATGGTGCTCAATGATGCCCCCATACCAACTGCCATGGCAGGATTGTGAACTCTGGTTATAGGTGGCAGACTTGTATCTTTCTGCAGCCATATAACGATTCCTGGCTTTTCACAGAAATCAGCATGGTTGAACATATCTCGTGATTTTATACACCTGCCATTTTCATTCCGTATATCTTTTCCAATAATCTTTCTCGTACCATCATCCAGAAGTGTCACTGCAACATTCTGAGCAGAATAAAAATACTTCAGTGTAGGGTCATCAAACTCAAGGGAATCGGTCTTATCAAAAAGAGACGGTTCAAGAGCAATGCTGAAATTATTATCAAGGTCAATAAGGAATGCATCGTCATGGATAACAATGACTTTTTCTTCTGCCTTGAGTGTGCCGTCATGATCTTCACTGTTCGTAATGGATGATTTTCCAGAGCCTGAAAGGCCGAATACAGCAATTGGTGGTTTATTGATAATCTTTTTTATGCCACCATGGCAGGCAACCATATTGTGTCTAACCCCTATGGTCCATGCTAAGGTCAATGTTCCTTTTTTTCTCTCCCCGAAATAACGAAGACCAAGTATGGCTATACAATTCTGTAACTCATCGATTATGACAAGTCCGTCTTTGAATTCCGGGTGACTCCATTCAGGGTCAGCCATTACTAAAATATCAGGCTCATCAAGCATTCTTGATGTGGCATAGAGGTCAGACCAGGGTGGCATGAAGGGTAAGAAATTCAAACCCCAGTCAAGCATATTCTTTGCATCCCCTTCAGGGCTCAAGAGGTGTGCCTTTACCATAAAATCATGGTGAAGTCCTATTATACCTTCCAGCCATAACCCGGGCCGTTTATTCAGTGTGTATGTTGCTTCTCCGAGGATGCTTAAGCATTTGTCTCTCTCTGCTCTGGTAAAGCTCCTCACGAGCTTTCGTGCACGGGCTGTGCGTCCAAATATACCGCCATCATTTGATACAAGAACCATGGCATCCTTCGGAAAGCCAAATCGCTCTGGTTGATACATGGGTTGAGTAGTCATAAAAACCTCTGGCTGCTTGACTGCTAATGCATAGAGTTCTGCCATAGAAACCTTTCTCACAGAATTTGCGAAAAATGCGCTCTCTATCATTGCCCTCCATGGCGATGATGGAACCCTTTGTATAGTTGCCATAACGCCCTCCTCTATATAGGTGTTTCATTATAAAGTCAATTGCTTATCTTGTCAATGAGCTTTCCTAAATAAGCAATTCCATTGACTATTCAAAAATTTTTTATTATGATAACGTGATGTTTGAACGTTTACAGGAAAGATTGGAAGGAACCTTCCGCAAACTACGGGGATACGGCAAGCTGACAGAAGATAACGTAAAAGATACCTTACGGGAGGTAAGGGTTGCCCTCCTTGAGGCAGATGTTCATCTTAAGGTTGCAAAGGATTTTCTTGAAAGGGTAAAAGAAAAAGCCCTCGGAGAG
>DHGO01000046.1:0-10698 GCA_002402795.1 Deltaproteobacteria bacterium UBA4796 | reverse complement strand
GTAGCCATTATGCTTATAGGGCTTCAGGGTTCAGGAAAAACCACAACTGCCGGAAAGCTGGCACTTTTCCTAAGAAAAAAAGCAAGAAAACCTCTCCTTGTACCTTCAGATGTTTACAGACCTGCCGCAATCGAACAACTGGTTAAATTGGGTAACCAGATTATGATAGATACATTTACCATGCCAGAAATTAATGACCCTCTTGCAATATGCAGGGAAGCAAAGGCATACGCAATGAAGCATGGCTGTGATACGCTTATTGTAGATACTGCTGGCAGATTACATATTAATGATGAAATGATAGAAGAACTCATAAATCAGAAGAAACTTCTTACCCCTCGTGAAACCATGCTCGTCCTTGATGCCATGACAGGTCAGGATGCAGTCAATATAGCAAGCACCTTTAATGAAAAAGTGGGTGTGGATGGTATCATTCTTACAAAACTTGATGGAGATACACGAGGCGGTGCAGCAATCTCAATAAAAGCGGTTACAGGAAAACCAATTAAATTTATCGGCGTTGGTGAGAAGCTTGATGCTATCGAGCCTTTTCATCCTGAAAGAATGGCATCCCGTATCCTCGGTATGGGTGACATTGTTTCGCTCGTTGAAAAGGCGCAGGAAGTATTTGACGAGAAACAGGCACGCGCTTTAGAAAAAAAGATAAGGAAAGAAGAGTTTACCCTCGAAGATTTCAGGGATCAGATAAAACAGATGAAAAAGTTAGGTTCCATTGAATCAATTATAAGCATGTTCCCGGGACTGAGTAAATTTAGAGGTGCCATTGACTTTTCCCAGGCAGAACAGGACATAAAAAAAACAGAAGCAATCATTAATTCCATGACGCAGAAAGAGAGATTATTCCCCACTATCATTGATGGAAGTAGAAGGTTGCGTATTTCACGGGGAAGTGGTACAAATGTTCAGGACGTCAATGAACTTCTCAAGCGGTACATGGAAATGAAGAAGATGATTAAAAAGTTCACAAAGGGAGGCATAAAGGGTTTCCCAAAACAGCTGTTCATGAGATAAGGAGGTGAAATAGTTGGCCGTAAAATTTCGATTGACAAGGTATGGTGGGAAGAAGAAACCTTTTTACAGAATTGTTGTGGCTGATAGTAGTGCTCCAAGGGATGGCAGGTTTATCGAACGGGTAGGTTTTTATGACCCCTTAAAAGAGCCTGCTGTCA
Organism: Deltaproteobacteria bacterium UBA4796; assembly: GCA_002402795.1. Lineage (GTDB taxonomy): Bacteria > Desulfobacterota > Syntrophorhabdia > Syntrophorhabdales > Syntrophorhabdaceae > UBA8905. The sequence continues at coordinate 9,508 of DHGO01000046.1, read as the reverse complement.
TAACCCTTGATAGAGAAAAAATAAAAGCCTGGTATAAAAAGGGGACAAGACCCACAAAGACAGTTGAAAATCTCTTTAAACGAGAAGGTGCATTAAAGGAACTCGCATAACTAATAACTTTCGGAGGTGGAGCCGTGTTGAAAGAATTAATTGAGTACATTGCCAAGGCGTTGGTAGACAATCCCGATCAGGTAAGGGTATCGGAAATCGAGGGCGAAAAAACATCCGTCATCGAGTTAAATGTCTCCAAAGATGATCTGGGAAAAGTAATCGGAAAACAGGGAAGAACTGCAAGGGCTATGAGAACTATTCTAAGTGCAGCTTCAACAAAAGTAAAGAAAAGGGCGGTGCTCGAAATTATAGAATAATGCGCTATATTCCTGTCGGCAGGGTACTTGCTACCCACGGCAAAAGGGGGGAAATAAAACTTCATTATTATAATGAGGCAAAACAGGAGTTCTACAGATACACCTTTTTTGTTGTAAAAAATGGGGACACCATTATTGAACTCATGCCGACAGGAGTAAGGCTTTCCAGGGGCTTCTTCTATATACATTTTGAAGGGTTTAATGATGAGAAAGTAGCCAGTTTTCTCGTCGGAAAAGAAATCTCTGTAAGAGAAAAGGATATTTCTCCTTTAAAAGAAGGCGAATACTATGATTATCAATTGATTGGCCTTGACGTATTTAATCAGCAACATATAAAGATGGGGACAGTAAAAGAAATAGTTCATACAAAAGCCAATGACATTCTCATAGTTTCTGGAAAAGAAGAAATATTAATTCCCATGATAGAGGACTATATCATCCACATTGATCTCGGAAACTCATCCACCCTCATCAACGATGCTCTACTAACACCATGATAATCACCATCCTTACATTATTTCCAGATATCTTTACGTCACCCCTTCAGGAAAGCATCATAAAAAGGGCGGTAGATAAAGGTTTAGTTCAGTTTCATATAATCAACATAAGAAATTTTGCGGAAAATTCTCATAAAACCTGTGACGATGCCCCATACGGTGGTGGACCGGGTATGGTGATGAAGATAGAACCTATATACAACGCTATGCACCACATTGAAAAAACCATTGGAAAGCCACGATATATTCTTCTCACGCCCAAGGGACGTATCTTTACCGAAGATATGGCGATATGTCTTTCAAAGAATCCCCATCTTTGTTTGCTCTGTGGCCGTTACGAAGGGGTCGATGAAAGGGTACTTTCCTTTATAGATGAAGAGATATCCATAGGAGATTACATTCTGTCAGGAGGAGAGGTACCTGCCCTTGTTCTCATCGAAGCTATAACACGATGTATTCCCGGGGTGCTTGGTAATGATGAATCTATCATTCATGAAAGCCTGAAAGAATCTCTTCTCGAATATCCCCAGTATACAAGACCTGAGGTCTTTAAAGCTATGGAAGTTCATCCTGTACTGCTATCAGGAAATCATGAAGAGATAAGGAGATGGCGGAGAAAAGAGGCTATAAAAAAAACAATCATGAAACGACCTGATCTGATGGAACACTTTCAACCTACCGAAGAAGACAGAAGATTCATCCGTGAGATTATGGAGGAACTCTCTGAGTAGTGTACATATTGCTATTATCCATTATCCTGTATCAGATAAAAACGGAGATACTATTGCTACAAGTATTACGAATCTCGAACTCCATGATATTGCAAGAACATGCATGACATTTGGTATCGAGTTATGCTATATTGTTTCACCTTTAGCAAGGCAGAGAGAAATCATGGAAAAGCTTATTCATCACTGGAAAAGTGGATACGGTGCTCAATATAATCCATTACGTGGTGTGGCTTTAGAGAAGATACGCATAGAGAAAAGCATACAGTCAATGATGGAATCTATTGAGAAAAATCCCGTCGTTATCGGGACATCCTCAAAAGTAAAAGACCTCGAAAGAATAAGCTATAGAGAAATTAGAAAAATGATTGAAAGAGAGACACGACCACTTCTCATACTATTTGGCACAGGATGGGGGCTTACCGGGGAAGCTTTACAGGTATGTGAAAAGATGCTTGAACCGATCAAAGGCAAAGGAGATTATAATCATCTCTCGCTGAGGGTTGCAGTCGGTATTATTCTTGATAGAATTTTCAGTGATAGAGGAGGATACAATGAATGAAATAGTTGACTTAATCGAAAAAGAACACATGAGGCTTGACCTCCCTGAGATAAGCATTGGTGACAATGTGCGAATTTATACAAAAATCTTTGAAGGTGACAAGGAAAGAATACAGGGCTTTGAAGGCGTAGTCATAAAAAAAAGAGGTGGTAATACACGGGCAACTGTAACCGTACGAAAGGTCTCCCATGGTGTGGGAATAGAAAAAACATTTCCCCTTCACTCCCCCCTTATCGATAGAATTGAAATATTGAGCAAGAGCAAAGTACGCAGGGCAAAGCTTTACTATCTAAGGAAACTCAAAGGAAAGGCTGCAAAACTCAAAGAGAAAAGGGATTGATGAAGTGCCCTCTTACAGGCTTAATAGCTGGTATTGACGAAGCAGGGAGAGGGCCTCTTGCAGGACCTGTAGTTTCCTCCTGTGTGGTCTGGAAGGGTATACCTGATAAAAATCCTGGCGTTCATGATTCTAAACTGCTCACCGCAAAAGAAAGAGAGCATGTTATCTCCTGGATAGTACAAAATGCATACAGGGTAGGTGTGGGCATAGCAACTAATGACGAAATTGACTCTATTAATATTTTGCAGGCAAGCATTCTTTCCATGGATAGAGCTTTTATCGATGCAGGCATCATACCGGATGTGCTCCTCATTGATGGTAGATATGGTATCAATAGTTTTCCCAACGGCAAGGCAATTGTCCGGGGTGACAGAAAATGTTTCTATATCGCCTGTGCTTCAATTGTTGCAAAGGTTGTGCGGGATACCATTATGGTCATGTATGACCACCTCTATCCCCGCTACAATTTCAAAAGAAATAAAGGTTATCCCACGAAGGACCATAAAGAAGCCATACGAATATACGGTATTACACCCATCCACAGAAAAACATTTAGAGGGATACGAGAACACTGTGAACACTAAAAGAGAAGAAGGCATACGGGGTGAGGACAGGGCAACAAAATTCCTTCAAAAGAAAGGGTACAAGATTATCGAGAAAAATTTCAGAAGCCCTTTCGGGGAAATAGACATCATTGCACGGGATGGTGACTCATTGGTCTTTATAGAGGTAAAGAAAAGGAATACACCTTTCTTCGGAAGCCCCTTCCAGTCGATAACAGATAGGAAAAAACAACATATAATACAATCTGCCATGTACTACCTAAAAAATCAAAAAGCACATGATGTGAGGATGAGATTTGATGTGGTCGGGATAGAAGGAGAAGATGTAAGTGTTATAAAAGGGGCTTTCGGAGTGGAGAAAAAACTATAATAGTTAATCCATCTCTTTATGCTATGCTATTGATATGACTCATAAGCGACTTTTTGAACTGTTGAAGAAGGTTGAAAAGGGGACAGTATCCATCCAGGAGGCGTACGAAGTACTCAGGGATATGCCTTTCGAGGATTTAAAACATTCGAAAATCGATTATCACAGAACTATTCGCAAGGGATTGCAGGAGGTCATATTTGGAGAGGGAAAAACCCTAAAAAAGATTGGGGATATCATAAAAGCTATGCAGGAAAAAAATATGGATGTCCTTGCAACACGCATAAGCCCCGCCACAGGAAAAAACTTACTCAAAACATTTCCTTCCGGCATATATGATAGAGAAGCTCGTTGTTTTTATATAAAGAAGGATCATACAATACTCGGAAAAGGTACCATCCTCATCATCTCAGCAGGTACTGGAGATGCTATGGTTGCAGAAGAGGCATACGTTACGTCAGTCTTTTTTGGTAATAAGACTGAAAGACTCTATGATGTAGGTGTTGCAGGTATCCACAGGGTCATCCAGAACCTCAATACTATCAAAAAAGCGAGGGTTATAATCGTTGTTGCCGGGATGGAAGGGGCATTACCATCTATCATAGCAGGCATTGTAGGTGTCCCTGTTATCGGTGTACCAACAAGCATCGGATATGGAGTAAGTTTCGGTGGTGTTGCAGCCCTTCTTACCATGCTCAATTCATGTTCAACTGTTTCGGTTTTTAATATTAACAACGGTTTTGGCGCTGCCTACTTTGCCACCCTCATCAACCGCTTATGAAAATTCTTTATATAGACCCCATCTTCGGTATCAGTGGCGATATGGTAATCAGTGCACTTATCGATGCAGGATTGCCTGTCTATGAACTCACATCTATGCTAAAAAAAATTCCACTATCTCTACCATCAATAGAACCTGAAAAAAGGAAACAGCGTATCATGGAAGGCACTTTCCTCCGTATAGAAGATTCTGATATCCATCTATCTGTAAAAGAAATGGAGCATATCATTGACACTCTGGAGGAAAAAGAAAGGATAAAAAAAGATGCAAGTGCAATGTTGAAGATTATCTGTAATGCTGAGTCTGAGGTACACGGTATCTCTAAAGATGACCTCCATCTTCACGAGCTTTCCCATATAGACACGCTCATTGACCTTCTCTGCATTGCCAGGGGTATCGAATATTTCCAGATTAATGAAGTATTCTGCGGACCCATCCCCATGGGTAGAGGAACAATAAAAACACAGCATGGTATTATTCCAAATCCTTCGCCAGCAACGGTAAAGATTCTTACAGGCTTTGACGTACTTTTTGTTGATGAATCTCTGGAACTTACAACCCCTACAGGTGCAACAGTAATAAGGCACTATGTCCATGAAAGGAAAAGTGTGCCTCCTTTTACCATAGAAAAGATTGGATATGGTATTGGTTCCTATAACACTGAAAAACCTGACGTTTTAAGAATTTTCATCGGAAAAAGTGATGAACCCATCTATGACGAAGAGATATGGGTAATTGAATCGGATATAGACGATATGGATATGGAATATGTAGGTGCTATTGCGGATAAAATAAGACAGGAAGGCGCTCTCGACGTACTTTACTTTCCTGTATATATGAAGAAAGGAAGAATCGGAATAAGGCTCTCAATAATAGTCACAGCTTATGAACTCAATCACATCATCGATTGCGTTTTTCTCGTGACGAGCACCTTTGGTCTTCGGATAAAAAAGGAGAAAAGGCGTATTCTTCAGCGGGAAGAAAGGGTAGTGACCACAACCTATGGCCCCGTAAGGGTCAAATATGGCTATAACTGTTCAGGCAAAGCGATAAAACGACACATTGAATTTGAAGATATCAGGCGCATTGCTGACGAAAAAAACATTCCCTATTCTTTCCTTTTGCAAGCCTTACAAAAAGAGATTTGATGGTTTAGCATGGTATTATACACCCAGTGTGACGCTTAAGACTTCCTCCATGCTTGTTATACCCCGTTCCACTTTTTTCAAACCTGATTCGTAGAATGTGGACATGCCTGCACGCCGGGCAATAGCACGCATCTCTTTATATGAAGTCCCTCTTACAATCAATTCCCTGATTTCATCGGATACAGGCATCGCTTCAGCAATGAGCGTCCTGCCCTTGTACCCTGTATTACTACAGGAAGCACATCCCTTTGGACGGTAAATCAAATCAGTTGTAAGCCTTACATCTTCCAATTCTTTCACAGACGGCTTATAAGGCTCTTTACACTCAGGGCACAGGCGACGTACAAGTCTCTGACCAATAACCATCAAAATAGATGGTGCCAGAAGGTATGTCTCAACACCAATATCAATAAGGCGTGTTATTGCTGATGGGGCATCATTCGTGTGGAGGGTGCTGAATACAAGATGGCCCGTAAGGGCTGAACGGATGCATATTTCCGCAGTCTCAAGATCCCTGACCTCGCCTACAAGTATGATATCCGGGTCCTGTCTGAGGAAACTTCTCAAGGCATGGGCAAAAGTCAGGCCAATCTCAGGTTTAACCTGAACCTGATTGATTCCTTCCAGACGGTACTCAACAGGATCTTCAACAGTTGTTATATTAACAGTAGTTGATTTTATCTCCTGAAGAATTGCATAAAGAGTCGTTGATTTCCCGCTTCCTGTAGGTCCTGTAATCAATACAAGACCGTAGGGACTGTGGATGACTTTGCGTAAGCGTTCAAGGTCGAACGGTTCAAAACCCATCTGATCCAGATCAAGGATAATGCCTGTCCTGTCAAGGATTCTTAGAACAACCTTTTCCCCATAAATGGTTGGTATAACAGAGACCCTGATATCGATGTTTCTATCATCAAGTTTTACCATAAAGGCGCCATCCTGTGGCAATCTTCGCTCTGCAATATCTAACTTTGATAGAATCTTAATTCTGGATACTATAGGGAGATGTAAATGGAAGGGAGGAGAAGCAATCTCGTAAAGTTTACCATCAATACGATAGCGCAGACATAGTCTATCATTAAAGGGTTCTATATGGATGTCCGAAGCACGGCGATCAATTGCCTGCCAGAGCATGAGATCCACCAGTTTTATGACAGGTGCTTCTTCAGAACGGGTGCTGATGCCTTCTAAGCTTAAAGACTTTCCCTCCTCTGCAAATTTGCTTATCTCATATGGTTTCCGGACATCCTTTTTTGCAGCGTGAATACCGCTGTAGAACTCTTCTATTGCCTTCAAAATGTCTGACTTTGTGGCAATAACAGGATTTACATCACACCCTGTTATTTTTCTAAGCTCATCAATAAGCATGAAATCAAAGGGATCGAACATTGCACAGTTAAGAATACTACCGTCTTTCGAGAGGGGGATGACTGTATTGCGCAGTGCAAACTGGCGAGAAATCAATCGTTCCAGGCCCTGGTCTTCAACGGGTTTAATAGATTCTATGCGAGAAGAAATAAAAGGTATTCCACTCACCTGAGAAAGGGCAAAAGCCACATCATCTTCTTTGACCATACCTTTCTTTATTAGAATCTCACTGATCTGGCCTCCTCTTGTTTTTTGAAAATGGAGCGCTTCCTGAAGCTGTTCCTCGGTGATTAACTTTTGTTCGAGTAGAATTTCACCAAAACGACGAATGGAAGATTCTTTCCTTTCATCCTTTGCCATACTCTATTCTAAAAGAATTATGCGCTTACTGCAAGAAAGAATATAGAAAGGATAATTTTTTTCTGGAAATTAAGATTGATAACGTCTCCGTGGATCGAATATATCCCTCAGACCTTCTCCTAAGAGATTGTAGCCCATAACAGTAAGAAAGATAGCAAGTCCCGGATAAAGGCTCAGCCACCACGCAACCTCAATATTGTCCTTTGCCTGGGTTAAAATATTTCCCCAGCTTGGCGTTGGTGGCTGCACTCCAATGCCGAGGAAACTAAGGGCAGATTCAGTAAGTATTGCCCCACCGATTCCGAGGGTTGCCACCACATAGACCGGGGTAATGGCATTGGGCAGTACATGTCTGAAGATTATCTTCTTTTCAGAAAAAGCCTGTGCCTTTGCAGCGAGAACGAATTCCTTTCCTTTTATGCTTAATATTTCTGCCCTCACAAGGCGTGCTATACCCATCCAGCTGGTAAGACCTATGACAATCATGATGTTCCATATACTCGGCTCAAGAAGGGCAATTACCGCAAGAATAAGAAAGAATGTGGGAAAACACATCATGAGATCCACAAAACGCATAATAATCTCATCAAGCATCCCTCCATAGTATCCAGAGATGGAACCTAAGAATATACCAATCATAGTTGCAATACCCACAGAAACAAAACCAACAAGGAGTGATATTCTGCTCCCGTATAGGACCCTTGAAAAAACATCCCGACCGAGTGTATCAGTGCCAAAGGGATGTGTCCACGATGGAGGTGAAAGTATATTCTTTAAATCAGGCTCAACGGGATTATGGGGAACTATAAGAGGTGCAAAAAAGGCACAGAAAAACATGGGGACTAAAATGATAAGACCAACAAGGGCAAGGTTATTCTTTACGATGACTCTGACACCTTCCATATATTTCCTTTATCTTATAATCCATGACTTTCCTGTTATCAAGAGAAGTTCTCTGTTTTCTAAACTTATTTAAGGGTTAAGGTTATCCTGGTAACTCCACTACAGGGAAGCCCGCTAACAAAGCCAAGTTTCCTGCATAGTCTTAGCATACGTTCATTATCGGAAAGCACTATACCGTAAATATTATCCAATCCCTTTTCCTGGGCAATTCCAATAATCATATCCACAAGCTTATAACCAAGACCCTTACTATGAAAATCATCATGCACAAGCACTGCAAACTCTCCACTCTTCAGATCAGAGTCAAGTATTAACCTGCTGATACCTATAATTCTTTTCCTGTTCCCTTCTTTAATCTCTGCAACAATTGCCATTTCTCTGTCATAATCTATATTGCAGAAACGTATGAGCATTCCATGGGTTATATCCTTAATGACACTGAAAAATCTTTCCCTCATTGTCTTTTCAGAAAGGGTTGAAAGCATTTCGTGTTCCAGCGGTTCATCTTCAGGTCTGATGGGTCTTAATGTAACCTCTCTACCATCTGTAAGACGCCATGATATTATGTGCCTTGTTGGATATGGGGTTATTACCAGATGGGGGTATGGAAGGCTGGATTCTGTATATTTCGAATCAAGGATAATTCTCGCATCAAGGGCATACGGCTTTCCATTGGATATGCCTAAAGGATTTATCTCCATTTCTCCAATCTCTGGAAAATCAACAATAAGGTTTGAAAAGCTGACAATGGCCTGCTCAAGAAGCTTCATATCCGCTGGCTTCTTTCCTCTATAGCCCTGGAGCATCTCATATGTACCTGAATCTTCAATAAGTCTTCTGGCGAGGGTTTGATTCATCGGTGGAAGTCCTATGGCAATCTTTTTTATAATCTCAGTTTCTATACCTCCCAGACCAAATACTATAACAGAACCGAAATCTTTATCCTTTTTTGTCCCCAGTATTATTTCATAGTCTATCTTTTCAAGCTGCCTCTGGACAGTAACACCCTGTATGCTCTCTAAATAATGGGGCGCTTTTTTATTGATATTATCCATCATTGTATAATAGGCATCTCTCATTGCATCATCAGAATTTATACCAATTATCACACCACCTAAGTCGCTCTTATGGGTAATTTGAGGAGAGAGTATCTTAATCACCACTGGGTAGCCTATCTTGTTGGCAATATTTACTGCTGAATCTACATTTGTTGCCATATAGGTTGGTATAACAGGTATCCCGTAGGTAGTTAAAAAATTTTTAGATTCTACCTCTGTCAGTATTATTCTGTCTTCCTTTAAAACCCTTTTTATCAACGCCTTTAGATTGTTTTTTGGAGGTGCCTGGTCCACAGGAAGGTCTGCAGGCGTTTCGTAGAGAAGTTCAAGATTCCGGCTATATTTATACATATAGAGATATGTCTTTATCGCCTCTTCAGGAGTCCCGTAGGTAGGTATATTATTATGGAGAAGGATGGTCTTTGCCTTTTCTATTGTTTTTCCGCCCATCAAGGTGGCAATTAT
>DHGO01000013.1 GCA_002402795.1 Deltaproteobacteria bacterium UBA4796 | reverse complement strand
GCCACCTGGCCGAATTCTGGATGATTGAACCTGAGATGGCCTTCTGTGATCTGGAGGGGGATGCGGCGCTGGCCCGGGAATTTCTGAAATATGTCTTTGCCTATGTGCTTGAAAATTGTCCGGAGGACATGGCCTTTTTTAACCAGTTCATAGATTCCTCTGTGATTGAGACCTTAGAAAATCTGATCTCGCAGGATTTTGAATACCTGACTTACTCAGAAGGGATAAGACTGCTGTCAAAGGCCGGGGAAAAATTTGAGTTTCCCGTATCATGGGGTGTTGATCTACAATCTGAACATGAAAGATACCTCTGTGAGAAGGTATTCAACAAACCGATCATACTGGTGGACTATCCGAAAGAGATCAAGGCCTTTTATATGAAGCTTAATGATGATCAAAAGACTGTCCGCGCAATGGATGTGCTGGTGCCCAGGATCGGCGAGATAATCGGCGGAAGCCAGCGCGAAGACGATTACGACTGCCTTGTTCAAAGAATAAAGGGGGCGAACCTGAACCCGGATGACTACTGGTGGTATCTGGAGTTGAGAAAATTCGGATCAACCCCACATGCTGGCTTTGGCCTCGGATTCGAGCGATTGATACAGTTTGTTACAGGTCTGACCAATATCCGGGATGTCATCCCTTTTCCGAGGACACCCGGCAATGTCAGTTTCTAGGATTTGGCGCTTCCAACAACAATAATTTGGGTTTGACTTCATTGAACTTGTTAGATAAGTTTACACTGATAAATTTTTATCAGCCAAAAAAATCAACCTGTTGGGAGCATTATGTGCGTGGGCCCATCCGAACATTTAAAAATACCGTGTTTCTGGAGTTAACCCAACTTCCGCAGTTAAAAGGGTATTTTTCGCCAACATCTTGATTTTACACAATCCGGCTTAAAAATGTGTCACTACAAATTATGTTTTGAGAATCTTCGAGGAAGATTCAACTTGAGATGTTGCAGTAAGATCTGTTGATGCTTGGTTGGAGTTCCTACACATCTTAATTTGATCTCCTTTCCGTTGCGAGTAGGCAAAATTACATCCGTCAGCTTGATTTGAGAAAGTTCATAAAAAACTTTTCTGGGTTCATCCCCAAGACCAGCCTGACGACACAGACTGCCAAGGGCTTTCCACAAAACGTAGGCTAAAAAACAAACTAAAATGTGCGCAAGAACCCGTTCCTCCTTTTGGTGCCATATGGGTCTGATGTTTAAATCATTTTTCTGGATTCGAAAGGCATCTTCAGCTTCAGTTAATTGAATGTAGGCTTTCCATAACTCTTCAGGAGACCAGTCTCGGATATTACTTCGCAATATATAGCAGCCTTCGCTTAACCGGGACCAATCCCGCCAAGCATCCCTTTTTGTCCATTTAACCGTCGCCCCGCCATTGGCCCCTTTTTCAACATGAATATCAAAGAGCCCCGCAGCACGACTGTTCTTTCCCATCAATTTCCCCACACGTCGTTCAATTACCTTCAGCTGATGTCTGCGTTTTTCACAACTTCGGGCCATTTGGATTAAGCTGTCGTCTATTCGTTGCTCAAAACGATCATGTATGGCTTTTTCTTTTTCAGCTCTTTCACGGCTCCTGCACAGGATAAACACCTCCTGACCATCAGGGCTATCCACCCTTTTTACTTCCAACCCAGATTGAACTGCTTCCCAGCCCTCCTTCAACAATTCATCTTCATACGCTTTCAACTGTCCCCGGTTGGCCCCAAGGATATATTTGCGCCCTTCCTCTTTTAAAAATTCAAAATTCCCGCCGCTCGCCATGCCACGGTCCATTACCCAGATCCGGTTAGCTTTTCCATATCTCTTTTCCATAACACCAACAATTTCTTCTACTGTCGTCACATCTGTACGGTTGCCGGCAAAAACCTCATAACCCAAAGGAAAACCCTCCCTTGTAACCACCAAACCAATACAAACCTGCTTGCAATCTCCCCGGTGATCTCGGGAGTATCCTCGTCTGGCTAAAGAGTTTCCTAAAGCCTCCCCTTCAAAATAGGTACTCGTCACATCATATAAAAATAGGTCATAATCCAGATTGAATAAACTGCCTGCGATTTCTTTGAGATATTTTTCAAGGGCCTCTTTGTGCGGCAATACCTTATCAAGAGCATAATATAAACGATCTTCTGTCATCCTTTTACATGGAATCCCCAGTAGATCAGCCAATGCCGTTTGTTCAAAAAAATGCTCCGCTATGTGAAGCTCACTCGACGGGTGACATAATCGACAAATAACTAAAACCAAGGCCATTGAAGACCATGGAACTATTTCTCGGCCCCTGGGTATATGCTCTGAAAAAAATCGATCCAAACCCATTCGATAGATCAGTTCCAAACAAAGCCATGGCCCCCCAAAGTCTCTTATATTTTCAACTCTGACTCCTTGGACGTTTACTTCAACCCACTCAGGTTCTGTTTTTCTTTCAAATAAATTTCCCTGGAAACTGTGGCTGCCTTTCGCAGCATTTTCTACACCTAGCCTGCCCTCCTCGTTCAACTCTCCTAACCAGGCCACTACTCGTTGCCGCGGGCCTCGTTCACTGCGATAAGATTCAACCAACGCCCAGTATTTGTGACGTTTGCCATCCTTTTCCCTTATCGTTTTACGCAGATACATGCCGCAATTATGACGCCTCACCAGATCATGTCAATAACGTTGGTCGTCACTACATCGGCTTTTGCCCACTTTTCAAAACCTGCCCCATGCAATATCAATGACCTACAAGACCACCTCCTCTCAAAATCACCGCATTTTCCTCAATTTCGTTTGAAACTGCGGAAGTTGGGTTA
>DHGO01000094.1:13997-21585 GCA_002402795.1 Deltaproteobacteria bacterium UBA4796 | reverse complement strand
CTTCTGATTGTATTGTTGCCATCAATAAAGACCCCGACGCACCAATCTTCAAAGCGGCAACCTTTGGTATTGTGGGTGATTACAAGCAGGTCGTGCCAAAACTGATTGAGAAATTTAAATCCAAGCTGAGTAAGTAAACTTCATCTATTTTCGATAAATAGAGGGGGGGCATGCCCCCCCTCTATAACTAAACCTCATGTGAAAATGTTAGATAAAAACATGATTTATTTTGATAATGCAGCTACATCATTTCCAAAACCAAAAGAGACAATTGAGCAAGCAAACTATTTCATTCAAAACATAGGCGGCAATCCTGGCAGGAGCGGACATGCCCTCTCTCTTGAAGCTGCACGGATGATTTTTGAAGCCCGGGAGAAACTTGCCAATCTGCTCCATATTAAAGACTCTGAAAGGGTAATATTCACACAGAATGGCACGGAATCACTCAACCTTGCAATCCTCGGTCTTCTGAAGGAAAAAGACCATGTCATCACTACCTCTCTCGAGCACAATTCGGTTATGCGACCCCTCACATTCCTCCAGAAAGAGAAACATATAGACCTTTCAATTGTTCAATGTTCTAAAAATGGTGAGCTTGATATTCAAAGAATCAAGAAAATGCTCAAAAAGAATACAAAGGCAGTTATTATAAATCACGGCTCCAATGTCATTGGAGTGGTTCAGCCCATAGGGGAGATTAAAAAGGCGATTGGTGACATAACCCTCATTGCTGATGTATGTCAGACTATCGGAACCATTCCTATTAATATCGAAAAGGAACATATAGATATCCTGTGCTTCTCCTGTCACAAATCCCTTTATAGTTTTCAGGGCGTTGGTGCAATTTACATAAAAGAAGGCATTGAACTCACACCCTTAAGATTTGGTGGCACAGGGAGTAAATCTGAATCCATTGAACAACCCTCTTTCCTGCCTGACAGATATGAAAGCGGAACACCAAATACGCCTGGCATTGCATCCCTTCTTGGAGGGCTTACCTTCATTGAAAATAAAGGATTGACAGGCATACAAAACAAAAAAAGGAAGCTTACGAAAAAAATAGTCAATGGTTTATCAAGGATAAAAGAGATAATCCTCTATGGTAATCATGAACATGAAACAGGTATTCCTGTTATCTCATTTAACATAAAGGATAAATTGTCTTCAGACGTTGGTTATGAGTTGAACAAACAGAAAGTCTATACAAGGATTGGCCTTCATTGCTCGCCTATGGCACATAAAACCATAGGCACCTTCCCGCAGGGTACTGTGAGAATCTCTCCTGGATATTTTACAACAGAAAAGGATATTTCTAAATTCCTTGATGCTGTGCGTACTATGGCAGAAAAATAGTCTATAAACATGATATACTACCTCCTCTTCTTTACCACCCATGACGTGCTCAAGGCTGAAAAGGTGTTAAAGAAGAATAAGGTAGCTATCGAGCTTGTCCCTGTACCAAGAAACTTAAGCTCAGACTGCGGTATGTGCATAAAGTTCGATGGAGATATAAGCATAATCAAAACATTACTCCATCCTTCTGAAATGGATAAGTGCCTATCTTACGACGGCAAAGACTATAAGCCCGTAAACCTGTAATCCCCCACCCTCCATACATACAAGACAATTCACCCAACCGGACACCCTTGACAAATTTCTCTTGAATGAAAATATTATGATTGAAAAGTGATGAACGCTTAGATATATGAAACTATGACTTATTGAAAGGAGGGATAAGACATGTTGTGGGTAAGAGGCTTTGATACACCATTCAGTGAATTCAATCCCTGGGCTAATCTTTTAAGGCTCGAGGACGAAATGAATCGTGTGCTTTCCGGATTTACCTTTCCATCGGTCAGTGAATTTCCACCCGTAAATATATGGGGAAATGAACATGAGGCAGTTGTTACAGCAGAAATTCCTGGCATCGACCCCAAGGATATTGAAATATCCATCACAGGAAGGACACTCGTTCTCAGTGGAAACCGTGAGCCTGAAACCATCAAAGAGGATGAGACATTCCATCGCAAAGAAAGATGGTATGGGAAGTTCACAAAAAGCATTGAATTACCATTTTCTGTAGATTCTGAAAAGGTAGAGGCAAAGTTTTCCAGAGGTATTCTCACAATAAAGCTTCCAAGGGCTGAGGCTGATAAACCAAAAAAGATTACTGTGAAATCTACATAACAGGAGGTGGCCCATGTTAGAAAAATCAAAAGATATTCAGAAAAAACAAACAGGTGAGATAGAAAATGTGGAGCATACCAGGGCAGCACGTATCTACAGACCAGATGTAGATATTATAGAAAAAAATGATAGTATTCTACTTATTGCTGATATGCCTGGTGTTGACGAAAAAACATTGGATGTAACCCTTGAAAAAGATGTACTTACAATCTATGGGAGGGTTGATATTGATAAGCCTGAGAACCTTGAATTGATTCATGGGGAGTACGGTACTGGTGATTATCAGCGTACGTTCATCATCTCCAATGAAATCAATAGAGATGGAATTAAGGCTACAGTGAAGAATGGTGTCCTGCAACTTCTATTACCGAAAGGAGAGGTTGCAAAAACAAAGAAGATTCCTGTACAAGCAGAAAAATAAAGTATAAAGGAGGTGTTTATTTATGGCAAAGAATTTAACTATAAAACCAAAGGCTGGTAAAGGCCTTCTTTCGCCTTTCGAAGAGTTAAGTCCCTTTTATGCCTTCAGGAGAGAAATGGATAGACTTTTCGACAATTTCTTCCGTGGGTTTGATATTGAACCATTCAGAGGTACAGAAGAATTTTTCAATCCCAGTGTTGATGTGGTAGATAATGATAAAGAGATTAAGGTAACAGCTGAACTCCCAGGTCTCGACGAAAAGGATATTGAAGTATCTATCGCTGAAGATAGCCTTACCATAAAGGGCGAAAAGAAAAAGGAGAAAGAAGAGAAGGGCAAAAATTATCATCGCACAGAACGTACATATGGCTCATTCAGCAGAACCATTCCTCTTCCTGTAGAAGTTGAAACTGATAAGGCTGAAGCCACCTTTAAGAAGGGGGTATTGACTATTGTTATGCCCAAAAGCGCTAAAGCTCTGAAAGAAACAAAAAAGATTCCTATTAAGGGACAATAAAGAATCAGGGGCCAACGGTGAGCCGTTGACCCCCACACCTTTATGGGCACCTGCAAGTTTAGTTTTTCTCGAACTGTGCCTCAAGGAATGTAAGACACATAACCCCGGGGTTACCCTTCCAGCATATTATGTTTTTTTCTTTTCCAAAACGATAGGAAACCCGATAATATTTCCTCTCAATATATGTTTCTTCACTGGAAAGATTTTTTTTATCTCCTCTCATGGAAATATCTTCCATGAGTTCCCCCACTGTGATTCCAAATTTTTTCTCAAATTCATATTCACTTTTTATGGTATCTTCCTTGCTTATAAGCAGAAAAAGGTCATCTTCCTTTTTTATAGACAGGACAGTATTCCCAAGTGGTCCGTACACTTCAATGTATAACAGGCGGGGATAATCCATCTTCAGGGACATAGTGCCTGAATAAGTCATATCATTCCATGTCATGTCCAGTTCGCATAAAGCTTCAATGTAATCGACTTTTTCAGGCCATATAATGGAAACCTTATGCGGGAAAAATACACAGGCTGAAAGTAAAATGATGGCGCCTGTGTACAGGAGGTATCTCTTCACCTTTTCTTATCTTCTATGCGTTTAATCTTTTCTTCGAGATTCCTTTTCTTCTCTTCCTTCTTTTCCAGTTCTTTCGCAAGGTTATAGTAATGGAGTCCCTTCTCATATTCTTCGAGTTTGATGTAAGTATCACCAACATGCTCTGCAATTGTAGGATCCTCAGGTAAGGTTTTATGGGCTTTCAATAATTCTGATAGCGCCCTCTGGTAATCACCTTTCTGATAGAATACCCATCCTAAGCTATCTACGATATATCCATCATCAGGCTTCTTCTTGAGTGCCTTCTGAATCATTTCTTCAGCCTTCTCAAGATTGATACCCTTTTCAGCCCACGTATAACCAATAAAATTGAGAGCATTGGGATATTCATTGTCAATTGTTAAGATTTCCTCCATATACTTCAGTGCATTATCCGTATCACCCTTCTTCTCATAGAGCATACCTATCTGATAAAGAATTTCTATATTTTTTGGCTCCACTATCTTTGCCTTCTCCAGAAGGACGATACTCTTTCCATAGTCCTCCTTTTCTTCGTAGAGTGTAGCAAGCATCAAATGGAGTTCAACATTTTCTTTCATGTTTTCAAGTAATGCTTCGAATGTCTTTATCCCCTCTTCCGTTGTCTTTGTTTTGATGTAAATTAATGTGAGGTTTCTCAAAGCAGTCAGAAACTCCTCTGATTGGGGGGATACCTTAAGAAACTCCTCTTTGGCTTTTTGTAAATCACCCTTTTCCTTCCATGCAATGGCGAGATACAACCTCACCGTGTCATTATTCGGCGTGGCAGCAAGAAGAATATTGAATTCCCGTATCGCTTCATCAAAACGCTTTTCCTCGAGATGTAACAGACCAATTTTTACTCGTATAGAAAGGTCGCTCCTGTCAATATCTGAGAGCTTTTCAAACTCGTGGATAGCCCTTGTATATTCCTTTTTTCTCACAAAGATGTTCGCTATTCTTGAAAGCGCCTTTTTGTTCACTGGCTCGATGGCTACAACTCTCTGGTATAATTCCAGCGCCCTATCAAAATTGCCTTCTATCTCATAGAGAATTGCCATATCAAGAATTGCAGGAATGAAATAGGGCTTAATTTCTATAACCCTCTCGTATGTGCGCTTTGCTGTATCATACTTCTGCATCTCCGCATTTAATCTCGCCACATAATAAAGGGCTATTACATTCTCTTCATCATAGGTAAGTATCTTTTCATAAGACTTAAGGGCTTCATCGTATTTCTTTTCAGCGATAAATATGGAGCCAAGGAAAAGGTATGCCTCTGTGTCTTCCTTATCTATGGATATACACTTTTCATACATGGCTTTCGCTTCTTTCAAATTGCCTTCAGATGAATAAAGGCTCCCGAGGATAATCAATACCATTCTATTTGAATCATCTATTTTTAGCGCTTCCAAGAGAAGGCTTTTTGCCTTCTGGAGCTCACCTTTTTTGACATAAGAAAGGGCAAGTTCACTGCGTATGGCTGCAGATTCTGGATTTGCAAGGAGTGCCATATTATAGAATTCAATAGCATCATCCTGCTTCCCCTCTATTTCACTCATGTAGCCCTTTAAGAAAAGTGTAATGGATGAAGAATAAGGGCTTGCCAGGAGGCTAATAGGGAGAAATACAATAAGTAGAACAATAAACAGTTGTTTCATATAAGCTTATAATACCATATATCTGCTCGAAAAATCTATTGTGAGAGAGGATATGAGGGAAGTTCCACTGTTATTATCTGATGAGACGTCCAATCCTTTTCCATCGTATGCAGTTGAGTGGATTGGAAGATTTTCCATCCCATGAAAAATATATAATGAGAGCTCTTCCAACAAGGTTTTCCTGCTTTACAAACCCCCAGAACCTGCTATCGAGACTTCTGTCCCTGTTGTCACCCATAACAAAATAGGAATTCTCTGGAACTTTCACAGGTTCCATGTTGTCTTTTTGAGATAAAAAACCTGGCAATAGCCGATTATCTGAATAATATCCCCACGTATCATTGATAGCCTTTCCATTGAGATAGATTACCTTGTTTCTTATCTCTATTGTATCACCTTCTGTTGCAATAACCCTTTTAATAAAATCTTTGCTTGTATCAACAGGATAACGAAAAACAATTACCTCTCCCTTTTCTGGTTTCCCGAGATTAAACAAAACAATATCGGTAAATGGCACTTTTACAACATAGCTCAACCTGTTTACCAGAAGATGATCTCCGATAAGAAGTGTGGGCTCCATGGAACTCGAAGGAATTTTGAATGCCTGAATAAAAAAACTCCGCACAAAAAAGGCAATTAGGGCAGCTATGAGAAAGGACTCAATGTATTCTCGTGTTTTACTCTTCTTTTTTATCTCTCTTTCCTTCACCATACACCATTCACCATTCACTGATTGTATTACATTCTCTCCGGCGCAGAAACACCAAGCATCTCAAGTCCATTTTTAATAACCTTTTGAAGCATGAATAAAAGGAGCAACCGTGCAAGGGTTATGGACATTTCATTATTCAAAATTCTTGTCTTATTATAATAGCTATGAAATTTACCAACCAGGTCAAGCAGGTAGAAAGTAATTCTGTGCGGCTCCAGTGAATTCGCACAGCCTTCGATAATATCAGAAAAATGGAGTATCCCCTTCATTATAGCAATCTCGTCTTTCAGTGTGAGAAGATTGATATCTGCTTCTCCAAGTGTATCTATATTAATACCATTCTCCCGGGCATTCCTGAATATGCTTGAAATCCTTGCATGGGCATACTGGACATAATAGACAGGATTTTCATTGGATGTCTTTTTTGCAAGGTCAAGGTCAAATTCCAGGTGGGTGTCACTTTTGCGCATCATAAAAAAGAAGCGTGCTGCATCTTTACCTACCTCATTTAGAACCTCCCTTAAGGTTGTAAATGTACCTGCCCTTGTAGACATGCCCACAGGTTTTCCATCCTTAACAAGGGTTACAAATTGAATCAAAATAACCTTTACGTTATCTGCATCTTTTCCCAGCGCCTTTATTGATGCCTTTAATCTCGGAATATACCCATGGTGGTCAGAACCCCAGATATCAATAAGAATATCGAAGCCTCTGTTGAACTTCTCATTGTGGTATGCAATATCCGAGGCAAAATATGTTTTTTCACCATCTGATTTTACAAGTACCCTGTCTTCATCCTTTTCAAAAAGGCTTGTTTTAAACCACAATGCACCATCTTTCTCATAGACGACATTTTCTTTTTTTAGTTTCTCTATTGTTTTATCCACTATGCCTTTCTCATAAAGCATTGACTCCCTGTAGTAACTATCAAAAACTACTCCAAAATCTTCGAGGTCCTTTACGATACCCTTGAGTATTGTATCACCTGCAAACTGCGCCATTATAGAGATTGCCTCAGCACAATCCTCAGGCACGGGTATATGTTTTTCTATGAAAGTTGATGCAAGGTCTTTTATATATTCGCCCTGATAAAAGTTTTGGGGATAAGAAATCTCCTCACCCTGTAATTCCTTCCATCTCATGTAGGTTGATTCACCAAGTGTTTCTATCTGCTTGCCCGAATCATTTACATAGTATTCTTTTAAAACATCATACCCGACTTTCTGTAATATACGTGCAAGCACATCTCCAACCACAGCACCTCTTCCATGGCCTATATGGAGTGGACCGGTAGGGTTTGCACTCACAAACTCAATAAGAACCCTCTTCCCTTCTCCTATAAAAGGAAAAAGAGTCTCTATACCCTCTTCATACACCGCTTTCAGACTTCTCCTCCATACCTCATCCTTCACATAAAAATTTATAAAACCCCTGCCTGCTACAGTGACCTTCTCACATATATCAGTGAACCTCATATGCTCGATAAGGAGCGCTGCAATCTCCTGGGGTTTCTTTTTCA
>DHGO01000094.1:0-13899 GCA_002402795.1 Deltaproteobacteria bacterium UBA4796 | reverse complement strand
CTCCGAATCCTTTATAGACAGGTCCTTTGTAAAATCAGGACATCTGAAAGAAATATCCTTACTCTTCGAAAATTTCTTCTGACAATCCTTTCTCCATGCACATATTACACAGAGTGAAGGTTCTCTATCCATTATGCCTCCCTTATCAGGTCATGATAGAATGCTGGTTTTCTTTCGCTCATCAGGGGCCATTCACGACGTATATGCTTGAGATATTCAAAATCTATATCTGCAAGGAGTACGCTATCACCTCGTGCCGTAGGACCACCTATTAGCTCACCTTCTGGATTTACGCAAAAACTCATACCATAAAAATCCTGGGAAGTTTCACTCCCCACCCTGTTTATTCTCATTATATAAATACCATTGGTAATAGCATTGGCAGAAATCACTGTCTGCCATATGTGTTGCGATTTAAAAGCGCACGCAGTTGGTGCAAATACTATATCAGCGCCCTGCAGTGCGAGCGCCCTCGTTCCTTCATTAAAGAGATTGTCCCAGGATATCTGAATGCCAAATTTTCCATGGATGGTTTCAAAAACAGATAACCCTTTATCGCCTGTAGAGAAGTAAAACTTCTCCTCCCAGAGAGGGATATCCGGTATGTGAATGGTTCTATAGACCCCAAGTGTTTTCTCACCCTGAATTACCACACAGCTTTTGTAATATCGAGAACCATCCCTTTCAAATATGGGAAGGAGAACCACTATATCTGAATTCTTTATCTTCTCTTTTATCAGTGTTACTGACTCCCCTTCTATCTCTTCTGCGAGATGAAATGCCTCTTCATCCCTGCTATAAGGGAACCAGTAAAGATTGAATAGTTCCTGAAAACAAATGATTTTCGCCCCCTCATTGATAGCAATATCAAGCATGTTGCCTGCCTTCTTCATGTTTTTATCTTTATTCTTATTACATGCAAATTGAATTCCAGCAATCTTCATAGACTATTTTTTGTTAACAGCATGGATGAGGGGCCAGAGATCAAAGCTGTGTCTCTTCGAAATCTCTTTGACGTGAACATTACAGTGGTTTGAAATAAATTCAATCGGTATGCCTGTTTTCCATCCTAACTTCATAAAAAAAGGAGAAACAAATTTCTCTAAGGAAGTAAAGAACGAATGGTTATTACAGAAATGGTTAACAATAATGATATTGCCATTCTTCTTTACAACCCTTTTTACCTCAGCAACAACCTTCTCTATGTTTGGGACAACAGTGATTACAAAAGGCAGAACTGCATGGTCAAAACTATCATCTTTGAACATCATGTTTTCTGCGTCCATCTCGAAAAGGTGGACATGCTTCAAATTCAATCTCTTTGTCTTCTTCTGTGCCTTCTCCAGCATCTTTCTCGCAATATCAATACCAACCACCGTACAACCATGGGGGTACAGGGAAAGAGACAAACCCGTGCCAACACCAACTTCAATAATGGTGTCACCGTTCTTAATGTTTATCTTTTCCAGCCCATGATTGATGCGTGGCGAAAATACACGGGAGAATATAAAGTCATACACGGATGCATAGCGGTTGTAAATTTTTATAATATCCTTCTTTTCCATCGAAACAAACTAACAGATGGAAAAGAATTCTGTCAAGGAAAAACACTGCGGAGATATTAATAATTCTCCGATAACAACTCAAAATAGTCTTTCGGATGCTCGCAGGAAGGACATTTTTCAGGCGCTTCCTTACCTTCAATGATGTAACCACAGTTCCTGCATCTCCACTTTACAGGTGTATCTTTCTTGAATACCCTGCCCTCTTTAACGTTTGCCAGGAGCTTACGATACCTTTTCTCGTGACCCATTTCTGCTTTCGAAACCTCTCGCCATACCATTGCGATTTCCGGGAAACCTTCTTTTTCAGCTACCCCGGCAAATCCTGGATACAAGGTAGACCATTCAAGGTTCTCTCCATTCGCCGCCTCTGCAAGGTTTTCTGCGGTTGTGCCTATAACCCCTGCAGGGTAGGATGCAGTGATTTCGACCATTCCTCCTTCAAGGAATTTAAAGAATCTCTTTGCATGTTCCTTCTCGTTATCAGCTGTATCGGAGAAAATCCAAGAAATCTGCTCGTATCCTTCTTTTCTTGCCTGTGATGAAAAATAGGTGTATCTGTTACGCGCTTGCGATTCACCTGCAAAACTGGCGAGTAAATTCTTTTCAGTCATTGTTCCTTTTAAACTTTTCATATCTTTCTCCTTAACTCTTCCACAGTCCGTGAATGTTGCAGTATTCACGAGCAGTAATCTTCTCACCCTTTACTGGAAAGAACGCCTCAGGCGATCCTCCTGGCGATAAAAACTGACGATATACCCTTCCATCAATAATTGCTTCAATCCACTGGATATAGTGTTTCTCTTCCATCGGGTGAGCAGCACTACCAACCTTTACTTTTATCCCATCTGCTGTGTTCTCAATGACCGGAACATGTTTTTCAAGGGATGCATCAACGGTATTCTCCTTCATAAGCTTCATGGGCTTGTTACAGCAAACAAGCTGTCCTTTTCCACCAAACAAAACCTCAACAATGTTTCCGCAAACTTCACACTTATAAACCTCCAATCTTTCAGCCATGGTTGCCTCCTTCTTCGTTTTTTATATAGTTATAGTGTCTCATGGGAGAGACACTCCTTGCAGATACCTTTGAAATAACCCCGTATTTCCTCAATCCTGTGTCCATCAATCTCCATACTCTCTGTATAAGGGCACTTAACATGCACATCAATGATTTTGCCACACTTTTTACAAAGCAGGTGGTGATGAGGTGTTATATCAAAATCATAACGTGCCTCTTCAGGAGTGATTGTAAGACAATTTACCAAACCTTTTTCAACAAATGCATTGACTGTGTTGTATATTGTGGCTTTAGATATAGTCGGAATCTCTTTTGAAAGTTCATCATATATCATATTGACATTCATATGTTCCCTTTTTTTATCAAGGATTTCCAATATTTTGATACGTTGATATGATGGTTGTATGTTATACTTTTGAAGTATTTTAATAATATTTTCCATAATTGGAATAATTATAATTTTATAATTAATACAATTATAGAATGATGTCAAGACAATTTTTAAGGAACATGTTTCATTGATATATTGATGGTTTTTATGATAGCTTATAAAATATGTTTGGTATTGGTATACCAGAAATTATTGTGATTTTGATTGTAGCATTACTTGTGGTAGGTCCAGCAAAACTACCAGAACTTGCCAAATCCCTTGGTAAGGCCCTTTCAGAATTCAAAAGAATGGCTGATGAGGTAAAAGAGACCTTTGAGGAGGATATTATAAAGGAAGAACCCCCAAAAGAGGAGCAATCCCAGAATACTAATGCTCAGGAAGGTACGCCCCATGCTGAACAGAATAAGGATGAGCAGCATACTACAATCACTGATGGCGGGAAATTAAGCGGGTGAATCATATAACCCACATCTATAAGTTCTAAAAAATATGGCGCAACGTATATCAGCAGATGAAAAACAGCCATTCCTCTCTCACCTGAAGGAATTGCGAAACAGAATCTTAATTTGTATTGTAGCCACAGGGATTGCCTTTATAATTACATATTATTTCAAGGAAAGGATTTTTGCTTTTCTTATGGAACCCTTTATCAGGGTCATGCCTGAAAAAAGTTCATTTATATTCACAGGTGTTACAGAGGCTTTTATAACCTATTTTAAAATATCAGTTGTGGCAGCCCTTTTCCTTGGTGCCCCTGTTATTCTTTATGAATTCTGGATGTTCGTTTCACCAGGGCTATATGAAAAGGAAAGACGATATGTCTACCCCTTCATCTTCTGGGGTAGCATCTGTTTTATATGCGGTGCCCTATTCTGCTATTACACTGTCATGCCTTTCATCTATAAGTTTTTTGTCAGTTACGCAGCAGATTTCATTATACCCATGCCAGACCTTAAGAGTTATATGGGCCTTACATTGAAATTATTGATAATCTTTGGCTTAATTTTTCAGCTACCCCTTGTAGCATTCTATCTTTCTAAGGCAGGTATCATAACCTCCACCATGTTATCAAAAAAAAGGGGCTATGCAATCCTCGCAATCTTCATTCTGAGTGCAATTGTTACTCCACCTGATGTGGTAAGTCAGCTCCTGATGGCTTTACCCATGTGGGGTCTTTATGAATTGAGTATTCTTATCGCAAGGGTGTTCGGGAAAAAGGGGATAAAGAATGAAGAATCTTAATATTGTAATACTTGCTGCAGGAAAAGGGGAAAGGATGCTCTCCAGAAAACCGAAGGTTATGCACGAAATAATGGGAAAACCCATGATATCCTATGTTGTAGAAAGGGCACAGGAACTCTCTCCCCATAAAATTGTTGTGGTGGTGGGATACGGAAAAGAGGTTGTACAGGCATATCTAAAAAACCACGATGTAGAATTCTCTGTACAAACAACTCAAGGCGGAACAGCCCATGCAGTCCTGACAGCAGAAAGGCTTATCAAAGGAAGGGATATACTAATTCTCTATGGCGATGTACCCCTGATGACAGCTAATACCTTAAAGAAATTTTTTGAATTATATCAAAAGACAGGGCAGATTACCTTTATTACAACTGATGTGGATAACCCGAAAGGCTATGGAAGGGTTATCATGAAAGGAAAGGAAATAAAAAGGATTGTGGAGGAGATTGAAGCCACAGAAGAAGAAAAGAAGATTCGCCGTATCAACACAGGGATATGTATTATTCCATGGCAACATTTTAGCCTCTTAAAGACAATCACACCTGACAATAGAAAGGGTGAATACTATCTTACAGATATCTGCAGTATAGCACATAGCCGAAAGATACCAATCAGGGCTTATCACTATCCTGAGGCATCTGAAGTCTTGGGCATCAATACAAGAAAAGAACTCCTTGATGCAAATATTCATATGAAAAATAGAATACTCGACAGACACATGGAAAATGGTGTTACACTGCTTGATAGAAATATCTATATTGAACCCGCTGTTCAGATAGGCAGAGATACCACAATTTCACCCCAGACATTTCTTATGGGAAAAACAATTATAGGGGAAAATGTACAGATAGGACCGAACACAGTAATAAAAGATTCATTGGTGCATAGCAACGTAACCATAGAGGGCTTTGTAGTTATTGAGGGCATCGAGGTTAAGGAAGGTGCAAGGGTTGGATTCTTTGAATGGAAGAAGACGCTTCACCATAAAAATCGAAAAAGGTAAGGTAATAAAAAATGTGCGGGATAGTCGGTTACACAGGCAAAAAAGAGGCATCAAATATTCTCATAGATGCGCTAAAGAAGCTCGAATATAGAGGGTATGATTCTGCAGGTATCGCGCTTTGGAATAATGGAAAAATCAATATCGCGAGAATAAAGGGAAAGGTAAACGATTTAAAAAAGGAGATTACCGGTAATGGTAATCTTAAGGGTAGCATGGGGCTTGCCCATACAAGGTGGGCTACTCACGGAGTGCCATCAGAACGGAATGCCCATCCCCATCGAGCAGCCGATGTTGTTGTTGTCCATAATGGTATAATCGAGAACTATCTTGAACTGAAAGAAAAACTGAAAAAGAAGGGCCATCGATTCCTATCTGATACTGATACGGAAGTCATTCCCCATCTCATAGTAAATCACATTCGTGAAGGATTGAATTTTATAGACAGTGTTATAGCAACACTGAAAGAGCTTAAGGGTTCCTATGCCCTTGGAATCATCAGGGAAAAGAAAAGGGTCATGATAGCAGCAAAAAAGGAAAGCCCGCTCGTTATCGGTGTTGCTGATGGTGAATATTTTATTGCAAGTGATATTCCTGCTCTGCTGGATAAAACAAATCGTTTCATATTTCTTGAAGATGATGATGTGGCGGTCATGCAGGATGGCAAACTTAGCATATTCAATATAGATGGAAAAAAGATAGAGAGACCAGTACATACTGTCCACTGGACGGGTGCCATGGCTGAAAAGGGTGGTTATAAACATTTTATGCTGAAAGAGATTTTTGAGCAACCAAGAGTCATCTCAGATACCCTCATTGGAAGAATAAAAGAGGAAAAGGGGGTTGTGGAATTTGAAGAACTTAAGCTACCCGACATCACAAAGATGAAAAAGATATGGATGGTTGCCTGCGGCACATCATACCATGCCTGTTTGATAGGAAAACATATGTTTGAGTCTATACTCAGCATTCCTGTGGAAACCGATATTGCTTCTGAGTTCCGCTACCGGAATCCCCTCGTGAGAAAGGATGAAATGCTTATCCTCATCTCTCAATCCGGTGAAACAGCGGATACCATAGCTGCTATGAAAGAGGGAAAAAAGAGAGGCGCTTATACGCTCTCCATCTGCAATGCCCTCGGCAGCACCCTTGCACGTGAATCGGATGGAACAGCCTTTACCCACGCTGGCCCTGAGATTGGTGTTGCCTCCACAAAGGCTTTTACCACACAGCTTGCTCTTCTCTTCCTCCTCATGCTTCACACGGGCAAAAAATTGAATCTTCTAAATAGCGATGAAATCCGAAAAAACATTGGTGAAATAAAAAAGATTCCCCATAAGATACAGACAATCCTTGATATGTCCCCTACCCTTGAAGACCTTGCCCGTACCTATATGAAATTCAAAAATTTTCTATACCTCGGCAGAGGTATAAACTACCCCACTGTGAAAGAAGGTGCCCTTAAACTCAAGGAGGTCTCATACATCCATGCAGAGGCATACCCTGCTGGAGAAATGAAACATGGCCCCATTGCCTTGATAGATGAGCATTTACCGGTAGTCGTTCTCTCTCCCGGAGATCAAACTTACAAAAAGACGTGCAGTAATATAGAAGAGGTCATAACGCGGCAGGGAAATCTATTGCTTTTCACTGATAATCCCGACCATGAAATGGCGCCAAAAGCAAAGAATACCTTTTTTATTCCTGAAACCATCTATCCCTTACAGCCCATTATCTCTGTTGCGCCTTTCCAGTTGTTTGCCTATCATATTGCCAATCTCTTAGGCACGGATGTAGACCAGCCCCGCAACCTCGCCAAGAGCGTAACAGTAGAGTAGCCCTGAATAGCCCGGAAAACAGGCTGGAAATAATAATGGATAAAATTTAAATTCACAAAGAAACAGCAGCTAATGGGGCAACAATATTTTTATTAATTATAAACCAATAAACGAACATCTCCCTCTCCATCTCCCGGCAATTCTTATATTTTTTTAAAACTATTTTCCAGAATCTATCATTATGCCTTCTCTCTATGATATGTGCCATTTCATGGAAAATTACATACTCAATTAAGTAAGCTGGTAAATACTTCATCAGGGTGTTGAGAGTAAGATTTTTCTTTAGACTCAAGCTTGCCCATTTTGTCTTCATCCGCCTGAAGAAAACATCTCTTACCTTCACATCCAATTCCTTTGAAGCCATTTTTATAGAAGAATGGATAATGTGTTTAAATTCCTTATCTATTCTGTAGATTAACCTTTTTCCACTGGCATCTTCGAGACATTCTTTTATAAAATTCTTCTTTTTCTGTATCCAGTCCTTATGCTTTTCTAAAATAATATCATGTTTATATCCAGAGGGAAGTATAAGCAAAAGCTCGCCGGTTGTGAGCTCTACCCGTGGGTATTTAATATCCCTGTAAGAAATCATGTATTCTAAATTACCCTGTGCCATAGTTTCTAACGTTTTCTATCAATCTCTCATATAAAGTATTCATTTCGCTCAAAGATAGATTATATCTTCCTTTGATTCCCCTGACGAATCTTCTTACCTCTCTTTCCACCTCATTTCTTATAGTCTTTTGATTGAGCCAGCCCGAGAACATATATTTTTGAAGTTTCTTTGAGAGGCTTTTTATCTCATCCACAAGCCCCTCGCTCTTATTCAGACTCTTCTCAAGCTCAAGAAACATAGCATACTCAAGGTCTGAAAGCCCTAAAGACTTCTGTCTTGCTGACAGGGTATCTATGTCCTCTAATATCTTCTTACCTTCAATGTAAATCCTCTTATAGTCTTTTGTCTTTTCCTTCCATAATCTTAGAAGCCTTTCAACCTTTCCCACCAATGATTCATAAATGGGATTTCTATGTCTTTCAACCAGAACCAATCTGTTCAAAGCAAAGAGTATATTGGCAGCCCTTTCCTTTCTGCTCTTGACCTTTTCTTCAAGTTTTTCAAGATATTCCTTATCAAATGCAATAATTGGAAGCTCTCTCTCGAGTTTTTCTATTTCAGTAGTATTGTGCACAAATCTTATGGTTTTGTCATAATACTTCTGAACGTAGTCCTCATAGGCATCCTTTTGAGCCACTATCTTCATATAATAGGTGTAAATAGAGGAAAGCCATTTGTAATCCTCGAAATACTCCAGCTTTATCTCATCCGGCCCAAGAAGCTCGAAGGTCTTCCTCAGGTTTTTATATTTCTCAATAAATTCCTTCTCTGTCTTTTCATTGGATGTGAGAACTTCAACAGCTTTGAGCAAAGTTTCCCTTTCATAATTTCCTGGCACTTCCTTCAGTATTTCGAGAGTCTCTTTAATAAGCGTAATGAAGTCCTCTCTTACGCTTTCATAGCTGAATAAAGCACCTTCAATATCTTCCCTGCTGTACATTTCAAAAGCCCTTTTAAATTCCTTCAGGATTCCTACATAATCAATGACAATGCCTGCCTCCTTTAAATCTTTAAAAGGTCTGTTCGTCCTTGCTACTGCTTGAAGAAGCCTGTGCTCCTTAAGGAGCTTGTCGAGATACATGACCTGCAGGATGGGGGCATCGAAACCTGTCAGAAGCATATCAGTAACGATTAATATCTTTGGAAATTCCTCTTCCTTGAACTTTTCTATGAGTTCCTTTCGAATATACTCTATGTCCTTATTACCATAACGTGCCTTGGCTTCTGCCACGTATTGTAAGAACTCAGGCTTATCACCCTCATTAAAACTCATTACAATCTCGGAATATTCTCGAGGAAGATACTTATCTAATTCTCTTTTGTAAATATCACAGGCATTTCTGCTTCCAGCAACCACCATCGCCTTAAATTTGCCATCAACATTATCTTTGAAGTGTCTGGCTATATCCTCAGCAATCACCTTAATTCTTATTTCATTCTCAAAAACAAGTTTAATCAAATTTAGTTTTTTCTTAACCTTCTCCTCAACAACCTCCCTTAAATCCTCAGGCAGTTCTTCAAATTCTGTTTCTAAAAAAGCCTCTAATTGATGCTTTTTCAGATGGACCTCTTTTTCGAGTCTTGGTTGATAAACGATTTTCAGGGTGAAACTATCTTTAATGGAATCTGTGATGAAATATTTATCAAGGTAGGTTTCCTCTGGAGGGTAACTGAATTCTAAATAGGTGTCTCTTCCTCTCTTCGATATTGGCGTGCCAGTAAGGGCAAAGAAAAAGGCGTTTTTCAATATCGCCTTCATCTGGGCAGCAAGAAGACCGTATTGTGTCCTGTGCCCTTCATCTACGAAGGCGACAATGTTTCTTCTGCTCATTATCGTCTCTTTGTATCGGGATACCTTCTCCATTTCTCCATAGACCTCCTTAAGCTCCTCAGGCCGAAACTTATGGATAAGAATAATAAAGACTCCCCTCTTGCCCCTGTAATCATCGAATTTCAGAATTTCCTTGAGTTCCGATACAGAGCCGATAATCTCAGGTTCCACAATATCCAATGCATAGAATTCGCTGTAAAGCTGATCTTCAAGTTCAACCCTATAAACGATGAAAAAAATCGTCGGGTTCCCAAGTTCCTTCATATAGTAAAGCTTATTCGCTGCGAATATCATGGTAAGCGTCTTGCCGCTGCCCTGCCAGTGCCAGATAAGCCCCTTAGTTTTGTCATCTTCGCCTTTAAGGTTTCTTAAAACCCTATCGACCATCTTGTTTGCTGCTCTATATTGCATATAACGTGTTACAACTTTCGTTGCTTCCCCGCGCTCTATCCTGAAGAAAAGATAATTTTCTATGATATCGAGGAGTACGTCTTGTGAGAGCATCTCAATGATTGAATCGATGGAATCTTGATTATCAACCTTCCATTCATTTATCTTGACTTCCTCCTGCCAGGGAACAACAGGGAAGAACCTGGCAACGCTTTCAGCGGCAACTCCAATCAGAACATACTTGTATAACTCTGGAACAGTCCTTTCATAATCTTTTATCTGCTTAAAAGCGTTATACCAGTTTTCAGACATGCTCGCAGGATTTTTGCATTCAATATCAACCAGAGGAATGCCATTCACATAGAGAATGATGTCTGTTCGTATCCTCTCTTTCCCCTGATAATAAACCTGCCTTGTGATGATAAACTCATTATTATCAACATCTTCAAAATCGAAAAGCTGAACATATTTAACAACCTTTTCCTTCTCAAACTTCATTGGAATACCAAACTTATAAAAGTTCAGAATCCTTTTAGCTCCCTCAACCCCTGTGCCAGTGAGCTTTAGTTCATTAATGACTTTATTAATCTCCTCATTTCCAATTCCAGAGTCCCTGTTTATCCTGTTCAGGGCTCGCACCAGATTTGGAATAAGTAAAGGCTCTTCATAGCTATCCCTCTCAAGATTACCCGCAAGAACAAATGTCCAGCCTTTCCCTATTAGTTTCTCAATTAAATAATTTTCTACAGCAGACTTTTCTATTTGGGCAGGCATACTATTTCACCACAACGCTTGAAAACAGCAAACCGCATACGCTTTACATATAATCTCAACATTTGTCCATTTCTTCATTCATTTTTCTTAATACCTCCTCTATTAATGGCCTTACTTCTGGAAGCCGTTTTCTTATGGTATCCCAGATAATATCGTATCGGACTCCAAAGTATTCGTGGATTAACTTATCCCGCATCCCAGCCATCGTCTTCCAGGGAACATGTGGATATTTTTCTCTTATATCCGGAGGTATATGCTTTACCGTTTCCCCAATAGTTTGAAAATTCCTTGTAACGGCATCGATTGACTTATCATCTCTTAGGAAATCTTCCATTGCCATTCCTTTTGTATACTTTTCTATTTTGTTGACAGCTTCAAGAATATCGTCAATATAAAGCCTGTAATCCCGTTTCATATTGTCACCGTCTCTCTCAATATATAATTCTTTATACGTGGCTTCAAAGTATCCTTCATCACCAGATCAACTTTAATACCCAGGCTTTCACTTAAAAAGTTTTCAAGTTCTATAAAGGTAAAAAGGTCTATTGTTTCGTAAAGCTCAACCAGAATATCTACGTCGCTCCCTCTATCTTGTTCAGCTCTGACACAGGAGCCAAAAACACCTATCGTTTTGACTTTGTACTTATCCCTGAGAATCGACATGTTCTTTCTTATTCCGCTCTTAATCTCTTCAAGCTTTCTCATGGAAATCCTCCTCTGTAATCAAACGGGTGACTCTCACCTTCCCCGTCAGCAGACCATCCATCAACCCCTTCTTCGCCCTTTCCAACTTTTCTTTTCTCATCCTTAACAATTCCAGCCTTTTGTCCACTGAATTCAGAATTTCAGCAATTTTTTGCTGTTCAAAAAGGGGAGGAGTAGGCAATTTTATGCTACCAAGTAATTTCGTATTTAAGCCCCCTTTTAATTGTCCCCCCTTTACAGCATTAACTTGATTCCAGTAGGAGGGCGATTGTGTGAAAAAATATAAGAGTTTTGTATCTATGTCTTTTAAAGGTTGCATTCTTAATAAATACGAACCGAAAACGCTTTTTGGAGCCTTCTCGATAAAGCAGGTCTTTCCAGTAGTCGCCCCGATGCGGGCAAACAAAATATCTCCATTTTTCAGTTCGTATTTTTCCAATTCATTTTTTGTTAATTCACAATAAGGAACACTATTCCATTTAATGCCCTCATCTGTTATATCCGTTATCCTTAAAAATTTTATTCCTGTGTTAACTTTTTTTGCAGTCTTAGTAATACCGTATTGTAACGTTCCGACTTCTGTTATACTATTAATCTCCCATTTTTTTGGTATCCTTCCTATCGCTGTTTCTTTAAACTCCTTATGACCTATGCCCTTAGTTAACAACTCCTGCATTAAACCTTTTTTTAACCTTTGTGTTTTCTCTATTGCTTCATCAACCTTCTCAATCGCCTCATCAGCAGTCGAAAGAATCTCAGCAATCTTTTTCTGCTCAAGGAGAGGGGGGAGGGGAATAACTTGTGAATAGGCCAAATCTCTATTCAACCCAGGAGTTCCGGTTGCCATATTAAGTTTTGAAAGGTTTAATGCAGTTAACTTAAAATAGAGCCATCTTAAATCGACCTTATCATCGATTAGCTTAACGAAATAAGTTGTATCTATCGGCCAAAAATTGTTATTACTCCAACTTATTGCACCAATAGTTCCCTTCCTACCTACTATTATCCCAGGCCCCTTTATTAAAAAATCGTTGTGATAACCAACAACACCATTTGAGCCAAAAACAGGATATCTCCCATTTTCCCTTTGTGCTTCGGTTAATCCCTTGCCATACTCCAAGGAAACTTTATCCCCTAACCTTACCTTCTCCCAATCCTGGGGTATCATACCTATTTCTGTTTGTTTAAACTTGTATTGCATCTTTATATAAAATTCCCTTATCTAGAGAAGTTTGTATTGGAATCTTCTTTAATCCAAATAAACCTATTCACTTTCCAGAATGAGTGCCTCTACATACTCTTCCCCACTTTTAGTTAGA
This sequence comes from Deltaproteobacteria bacterium UBA4796, assembly GCA_002402795.1. Classification (GTDB taxonomy): domain Bacteria; phylum Desulfobacterota; class Syntrophorhabdia; order Syntrophorhabdales; family Syntrophorhabdaceae; genus UBA8905. Next base: position 1,210 of record DHGO01000094.1, on the reverse strand, counting down.
ACCCATGCCTTTTTGTTATCTTTCTTATCCCCAGCATCCATTACATAACCCTTCTTTGTTAAAATTGTTGTGTAAGTAGGAATGTTTTTTGTAGGAGGAATCTTTGCGTCACGATAACATTTCTTGATGTCATCCACATTAAACGAAGAAGCCCCTTCAATTTTTTCGATAAAATACCCAAAAAACAAAATCGTATCATCGTGTCCTTTAGGGTTTTTGGTCTTCAGAAATTCAGCTAATGACATCCTTTTACCTCCCACCCCCCGAGACTTAGTTGATGGTGGACTAACGGTTTCTTCTGAAACTGTTACCGACTTAACTTTAAGTAGTTCCTTGAACTTTTCTTCAACAAATTCTTTATCACCTTGCACTTCAATCTCTAAATCTCCCTTTTTGTATTTAATGGAATAATTGGCTTCCAGCATTGTAATACCTCCTTTCTTTATTGTTTCGTGATCCATAAACAATTTCTCCCATAATGTTTTTATCTCTGGGTAAACCTTATCAAAATCTGGTGGAGCTTGTATCTGCCTTTGTAGTCCTTCCTTCCATTGGTTCCTAATTCTCAAAATTCTTTCATCTATACCAAGCGGAATTCCTGGCTTGTACCCTCGATATATAGCCTTTGGATTATAGAAATCTATGACTTTTTCAATATCGATAAGAAATCCCACTTCTTTTATTAGCCGCCACATATCATAAATATCACGTGGCCAGCAGCGTTGATGAAATACACTTCTTATCTTCTCAGAAAGAATTTCCTCTAATGAATAAGTCAATGTGAGGAATTCCGTTGGTAGATCTTCATAGGGGGAAATCATTACTTTTGCTATAGGGTTATCTTTCAATAATTCATCGTTTGTTATGTGAAGCAAAATAGTGGGAAGTGGATCACGTTTTTGTCCACGAGGTCCAACATATTCAATTCTCACTTCAAATGACCATTCTGAATCTTTATCTCCCGAGACTATTGTTTCTTTTTGATTAACTTCTATCCCCGATTGCTCTTTTACCGTTTCGCATAACCTATTTATCTCGTCTTCCAAATCATTCTTTCCTACTTGAGTTACGGTTGTAAAATCTAAATCTTCCGAAAAACGCCAATCCGTAAAATACATCTTATGAAGCGCTGTCCCACCTTTAAAAACCAATTTGTTCTTTAAGAATTCATTTCGTGAGATTCCCCATAGTGTCATGTCACTCTTGCTAT
>DHGO01000147.1 GCA_002402795.1 Deltaproteobacteria bacterium UBA4796 | reverse complement strand
CCTGAATTATTGAACAGGCTCTAATTGTTCCCCATATTCTCCTCTTGTTTTTCTCTTTTGCTCAAACTCAACAATCTCTCTCCCAATCTCCCGGTATGCCAAAACCTGTGCTTTATTTATCTCATGGACAACCTTTGTTCTCGCCTCTTTTAGAATCTCTGCAATTCTATCAATCAGGCTGTTATAATTTCTTGTGGTTATCTCTTTATTTTCCATATGAATAATTCCCTAAAACTCCAATGAGTATTTTTTCTTAAATTCCCTAAACGACGCTGCAATATTTGGAATATCTGTATCTATAATTGGCTCGCCATCTTCATCTTTTATAATCTCACCACGTTCATCTTTCTTGTACATAACTTTGGGTGTCTTTGAATTGAGGTCATAACCAATCTTTTCAACCACTGCCATAAAAATTAGGGTAGTTTTCTTTTTTAAATTTATTTAGTTTTTCTTCATTAAGTTTCTGTAAAAACAAAACGCTTGTCTTTGGATTCACTCCTGCATGCATAAAAGTTCCAATGGGCATTGAAACAACCGCTAAATCCTTGCCTTTTGCTGAATAAACTCTCGGACATAACCTAAGGATGAATTATTGAGATTACCATCAGGCAAAACAATTGCCATTCTGCCGCCACCTTTTAATAATTGCAGACATCTCTCAATAAACAAAATATCTGGAACCTGACCATTTTGAAGTTCATCAGTTTTTATCCATTTCCCTGTAGATTTGTCTTGTTTCCATTTATAGCCAAGTTCGAACTGCTTTAAGATTCTTTTATCCGTTACTTTACCTTTACTTCCAAATGGAGGGTTAGTCATTAGGACATCAAACCAATCTGGATAAGGTCTTAAGGAACGAGGAACACCTGATTTTGTAGAGATATCCTCTAATTCTTCAAGGGGCAATAAACTGTTTGCACAGAAAATTCCTGTATGTCCATCATCGTATAAAATCATATGCATCTTGGCAACTTTTGATAAGTCAGGATTAACATCTATACCTGCTATATGGGCGTGAGCATATTCTTTTAAGAATTCATTTGCTTTAGATTTTTTGTCAGGTCTTTCTTGGATAAACTTTTCTTTTACATAGTTCATCCCGCTAACAAGAAAACCTCCTGAACCACAGGCAGGGTCAATAAACTTTTCATCATCTTTTGGGTCAAGCATTTCAACAGCCAGTTCTACTATAGGGTGTGGGGTAAAGAATTCTCCCCGCTCTCCTCTCTGATGTGCATAAACAAAGGTCTGAAAGGCAATCCCTTTAACATCTGCTTTTGTTTCTATGAGGCTATATTCTTGAAGTTGGCTTACCACAAAGGCAAGGGTAATTGGTTTTAAATTTATCCTTTCATTTTGCTCAAAAACATCGCTATACCTTGATTTTACTTCTTCGAAAAGTTTTGTGATTCTCTCTGTGAAAACACTCGGTTTGCCTTCTTTTATCTCTTCTTCCTCTTCTGTTGTTATTCCAAATTCACATTTTGCCGAAATTCTTTTTTCATCCACCATCTTTATAAAAATAAGTTTTAAGACTTCATTAAAAACCTTTTCTTTAAGCAAACCCTCATTGGCATAAATATAGTTATGGCAGGTTTCAAAGACGCTTCTTAGCTCTGGTGCTGGTTTTAGGTCTTTCTTTTCTGGCAGATGAATTGTAGTTTCGCCACATTTAGGTATTTTAAGAACTTCCCGAAAATAAGGGGCTTGGTCTAATACTTCCAGATATGCAATATCCTGACCATTAAACCAGATACCAAATTTTGCTCCTCTGCATGGAGAAAGATAAGTCTTTAATTGTTCAATGCCATCCGAGCGTTCTTTTCGTTTAGTTTCTACAATAATCCAGATATTTTCCTGGTCTTTGTTTTTTCCATCTTTGAATACAACTATATCAGCAGGACCTATCCTTTTACTTCCTTTTTGTATTTCAAACTCTGTTTTTATCCGTTCTTTAGGATATTCATATTCTTGAACCAATCTCATTAACATAATTTGTCTAACTTGCTCTTCCGGGGTTAAGCGGACTAATCGGTTAGTTAAAAAATCCTTTACATACCCTTCTTTAGTTTCAACTTCTTCAGTCGGTTTATATTCTTTTTCAGGTATATGGTTCATTCCTCCTTAATAAGTCCTTCATTAAAAAAACTAAAATAATTATTATCGCCAATAATTATATGATCTAAAATTCTTATTCCTACAAGTTCACAGGCAGCGACCATACGATTAGTAATTTCAATATCGTCCTGGCTTGGTTGTGGCTCACCGCTGGGGTGATTATGGATAAGCACTAATGCCGAGGCTGATTCAGCTATCGCCTCTTTAATAACTTCTCTTGGATGAACAATACTTTTGGTAAGTGTTCCTTCTGATATGGTTACATCTTTGATTATTTTATTTTTTCCGTCAAGTAAGACCGCCTTAAAAATTTCTTTTTTCATATCCCTCAAATAAGGGATGAAATAATCCACTATATCCTTGCTGGTTTTAACCTTGATTTTGGTCAAACTTTTTTCTTTGAGAAATCTTTTGCCAATTTCTATGGCTGCTTTTATCTGAGCAATTTTTGCAATCCCTAAGCCTTTCCTTTTGAGTTCAGCAAAACTTTTTGAATCAATAGTCCTAAAATTTCCGAATTCGTTCATCAATTCTCTTGCCATATCAACAGCGCTTTTACCACTTGAGCCAACTCGTAATAGAATAGCCAAGAGTTCTGCATCTGAAAGTTTATCAGCACCAAATTTTAAGAGCCGTTCCCGTGGTCTTTCATCTTCAGGCCAGTTATAAATTGCTCTGGGATATTTCTTTTCTTTACCCATAAATTATTTTTCCTTGCCTTTTTTCTTTGCAGATGATTTTATGTTTTGTGCTACTCTTTCTAATGATTGCTCACTTATCCATTTATCAATTACATCTTTTTTAAACCGCCACTGACCAGCTATTTTTAGAGAAGGGATAAGACCTTTGCGGGCAAGTTTATAGATGGTGTGTTCATCCATTTGTAAATATTCAGCAACTTGCTTGACTGTCATTATTTCTTTTTCCTTCTCCTCCATAATCTAACCTTTTCCTTTTTATATTTTATCAAACCATAAAATTTGATAAAATAATACAAAATAAACCAATTGATATCAACATTTTTCTGATTTTTTGGTGGGAGGGATTAAGCATGTATATGATTAAAGACCTATGTGCACGCTTGTGCTAAAATTGTAGAAGAAATCTTTGTAGCTACGGGGTAAAATGAAAGAAAAGAAAATGGTAACATGGATAGACTTTTCAATATCATCTGCCTATAAAAGGGCATACCCTGGTGTGGCATTCGGGCTGACCCTCATTTCAGACTGTAAGCCCTTAAGCAACAGCACGGAATTCGAGCAATATAAGAGAACTCTTCTGAGAAAAATGCGAAAGAGGGAAACACTCGCCAGTATCTCTCAACGTATCGAAATCTATAATCAGTTTTTTCAGGGCTTTGGTTTCGAATGTCCTCTTCCCCAGCACCTTAAGAGAACGGTCAACAGCGGGTTTCCAAGGTATAACCTCATCATCGATGCCCATTTCATGGCAGAGATGTGTGCGGGTATCCTTGTGGCAGTCACTGATTTTGACCGAATCGAGGGCAGGCTCATGCTCGATGTAGCCAGAGAAGGTGAGACGACCATTGGCATGGGAGGCCGTCAGTTCATAATGAAAGAAGGAGAAATTGTGCTACGGGACGAGAAGGACATCATCTGCGTCCTGTGCCAGGGGGCAGATGAAAAGACAAAGGTGAGGGATGACACAGGCAATGTGCTTTTCTATTCCTTTGCTGTTCCGGGTATTGATGGAAGCTATCTCAAGGAAGGATTGACTGTTGCTGCACAAACCATGGTACAGTTTGGCAGAGGGGACATCAAGGGCTTAGATGTCTTTGTGGAAGGAAGTGTATGAGTATCTCATATGTAAAGCTGTATATTCCTTGACTTTCCTTCTTCTATCACATAATCTTTCATCATGAAGACCCTTTCTATCGGCATGTTTGATTCCGGTGTTGGTGGTCTTACTGTCCTTAAGGAAGTAAGGGCGCTCCTTCCGCAGGAGCATATCATCTATTTTGGTGATACTGCACGGGTGCCATACGGCAACAGGTCACCACAGACCATTACAAAGTATGCCCTTGAGAGTGCGCTCTTTCTTCTCACAAAAGGAATAAAACTCCTTGTTATTGCCTGTAATGTTTCGTCAGCCTTTGCCCTGCCCATACTCAGGAAAAGGTTTCCCATACCTGTGATTGGTGTTATTGAACCAGGGGCAAAAGAGGCGGTACGGTGTACAAAAAGGAAAAGGGTAGGTGTGATTGGCACAAAGGGCACAATACAGAGTCAGGCATATGAGCGTTCCATAAAAGGATTAGACCCTCACATCGCTGTTATTTCCCAGTCCTGTCCTCTTTTTGTTCCCATTGTGGAGGAAGGCCTTGAACATGACGATGTGGCATATCTTATGGCAGAAAAATACCTCACGAAAATGAGACACTCCCGTATTGATACCCTGGTGATGGGCTGTACACACTATCCCGTTCTTGAAAATGTTATAAGCCATGCAATAGGTAAAGACGTTCAGGTCATCCATAGCGGACGGGAAACAGCAAAGGAAGTAAAGGAGACCCTGAAAAAAAGAAATCTCCTGAATAACAGTGGAAAAGGTGGTTGTGAATATTTTGTTACCGATGCCCCGGAAACATTTAAAGATATTGGAAGCCGCCTTCTCGGAGAACCCTTAAAACATATTAAGTCCCTCAGGAACATGGACATCAAAGATTTTCTTCTTTCTTCATGATTGCCCATGTTGCATTGCCAATCCCTATAACCAAAACATTCTCATACACCGTTCCTTCCCTGTGGCAACCGTATATAAAACCATTTGTGCGTGTCCTGGTTCCCTTTACGAATAGAAGGCTTACAGGATATGTAGTAGGGATTGAGGAGGAAGATGATAAGAACCTTAAAGAGATACATGATATCATTGATATTATTCCCCTTATTGACCATACCATGGCAAGTCTATGTGAATGGGCTTCACGGTATTACATTACACCCATTGGTATGGTATTAAAATATGCTATTCCTGCAAGTCTCCAGCCTGATAGGTATCTCCTCATTCACAAACAAAAGGGAGGCTCCATCAAGCTTGAAGGCATAAGCTTAAATCGAGCCTGCAAACTTTATAAAAAGGAGACTATATTCAAATATCTTGAGGAAGGCGCAATAGAGTTACGCGACATATTTACAGGGGAACCCTTCTTTGCTCCTCTCATACAAAGCACAGGGACAACAGAACCAGAGCATGTGCTCTTTATTGGTCCTGTTCAAAGTCGTTTAGAATATTATCTGACCCATATCTCAAAGGCATTCAAAGAAGGCGGAAACGTTCTCATGATGCTTCCTGATTACTCTATGACAGGTACATACTTTTATAATCTTCTGAATAAAGAATTTCCTGGAAGGGTCTACTGGTATGGCACAGCAATAAAGAGTAAGGCAAGAATGGCAACCTATTTTCATGCACGCCATGGAAAGGGCATGGTAATTTTAGGCAATAAAAACTGCGTCTTCCTTCCCATAGCACACAATTCCCTTATTATCGTGGAGCGGCATGAAGAGGACGATTACAGAAACGAAGAAGGATTCAGGTTCAATGCAGGTCAGGTGGCATTACAGAGGGCAGCTATAGAAAACATACCTGTTATAGCTGGCAGTGCATCAGCTTCCGTTGAACTATTCAATCGTGTAAAGAATGGTAAATTTAAAATTATTGAAAGACCCTTAACCCCTTTCAAAGAATACCATGAAATTGTAACTAAAAAATATCGGTCTCCCTTTGGAGCAATACCAGAAGAATTTATAGACACAGTCAAATCGGGCGTTGAAAGAAAGGAAAGAATCGCCATTTTTACACCCAGGCGGGACTATAGCTCTCTCATTCAATGTCTCGATTGCAGAAAAATTTTGCGATGCCATGTCTGTGAGGGCATTGTAAGCTACCAGAAAAAGAAAGACGGTATTCTCTGTTCCTCATGCAATACCCTGTCTCCCTATGCCAGGAAGTGCCCTTATTGTGGAAGTGCCTTTTTGCGCTTCTCTCATATCGGGGTAGAATATATTGAAGGTCTGCTCAAAGAACACTTCAAGGATTACCTGGTCATGGGTGTTACGGCAGAAACATCTAAAGAGGTTATGCGTTTTTTTGAAAAGCATAAAGAAACAATACCCCTTATTTTAGTTGGTACACACACCTTATCAAAGCTCTACGGTATTAAGGTAGAAAGGCTTATTCTTTTTGGATGGGAAGAGCTTTTGAAGATTGCAGGATACAGGGCAGAGGAAAAGTCATTTCATATACTTACCAATCTACTTGATGCCCTGACCCCTCAGGAACTCTATATCTTCATGGATAAAAAGGCTGCCATTAATACAGCCCCTTTTTTCAATATGAAGGCATTCTATGAAGCTGAACTCAGAAAAAGAGAGGAGGCTTCCTTTCCTCCCTATGGACGAATCTTTCTCATAGAGGTGGAAAAGAAACATAGTCTTTCAGGTGCTGCTATAATAAAAAAGATCATGGAAGAGGAAGGAATCAAAGACAACATCATTGGACCTGTAGTACAAAAAAAGAAAAGGTTGAAATGGAAGATAATAGTACGGGGTAAGGGAGAAAGGTTGACACAGGCTCTCTTTCGCCTCTATGACCTTCCTGGTGTACGCATAGAGGCTGACCCTCTTTCTATATAATCCCATATTTTCCATCAGGATGAGTATCTGTGTCGGGCTATTCCCCGCAAACACGCTCCTTACACTCCAGCGGCTTCATTCACTCGCGTTCTGTTTCGGAAAACCCGACACCATGCTCTAATGACATATCCGGGATAATTGACACATTTAATACCTGAAAAGGGGTTCTTTCAAAACAAAAATAGGGGAGAAAATTCTAAATTCCTCCCCCTTAATGGATAAGTCTTTTTTACTTTTTTGCTGGTGCTGGTGGTGTTGCTGGCTCTGCTTTCTTTGCTGGCTCAGCTGGTTTTGCTGGTTCAGCGCCCTTCTTTTCTTTCGCTGGCTTCTTTGCAGCCTGCTTCTTGATGGCTGATGCCATCATTTTGCCGTCTTTCTCAGCATACTTTACTACCACCTTGTCGCCGGCCTTGTAGTCTTCGGCTTTGTAACCCTTTACGCCACTCACGTCAAAGGTCATCTCGCCTTTCTTATCCTTTGCTACAAGCGCAGTTGCTTCAGCGCTTACCACCTCACCTGTAAAGGTTTTTGACTTTGCCTTCTTTTCTACCTTCTCAGCCTTCTCTACCTTCGCAGGCTTTTCTACCTTCACTGCTGGTTTTTCAACTGCTGCTGGTTTCTCAGCCGGTTTTGCCTGGGCAAAGACTGTGGTCACAAAGGCAACGCTGATAAGCAATGCAAGAACAATCATTAATGCTTTCTTCATATCTTTTCACCTCCTTTCGGTCTTTAATAAAATCGCTATTTTGTAATATGCATTTATTATGCCAGTAATACAATTTTGTAACTATTTTAAATAATTATGATAATTACTTTTGTGGGGCATGACCCTATATGACAATGCGGGGATTTCCGATTTTTGAATCAATTATAGTCAGATAATTCCGACTGTTGTCTCCTGGTTGCCCTTTGAGGTGATGTCCTGACCCTGTTTTGTAAGGCTTTAAAGTCATAAAGCCCCAGGTCCTTTAGTTTTGCAATAGCCACATAAAAGGTGTCTCTACTTATATTCAGTCTCTCCATAATTACCTTTGGCTCAATAAGTTCCTGTAAATGGCTATCCTGAGGGTCCAGGCCAGTAAGGTAAAAATAGAGACGGTATTCAGCAGCAGTAAGTTTTGCATCAATGAGAAGATTGATGTTTTGTTTGATATTTTCTGATGGCATCTGGCTATAAGTGGTATGCCTTACTTCTTCAGGCAAATGCTCCACATCAATGGTATCAGCTTCACACATGACAAATGCCCTTTCAACTACAGACTCAAGCTGTCTTACATTTCCTGGCCAGGAATATGCCATTAAAAGTTCAAGTGCATTGTTTGTAATGTTCTTCTTTTGCCCGTTTGTCTCGCTGAGGCGTTTTAAAAAATGTGTAACAAGCATGGGAATATCGGTTGCACGCTCCCGAAGTGGTGGTACTGCAAAGGCAATGACATTTAGCCGATAGAATAAATCTTCACGGAATCTACCTTTCTTAATCTCTTCCTCGATATTTTTGTTTGTTGCAGCAATAATCCTTACATCAATCTTAATCTGCTCTTTACCGCCAATCCTTCTCAGCTCCTTTTCCTGTAAGACTCTCAAAAGCTTTGCCTGTGTATTGGGTGATAGGTCTCCTATTTCGTCAAGAAAAAGGGTGCTCCCGTTTGCCTGTTCAAAAAGACCTGTATGCCGCGTAAGAGCCCCGGTAAATGCACCCTTCTCATATCCAAAGAGTTCGCTCTCAAGGAGGGTCTCTGGTATGGCAGCACAGTTTATTGCAAAGAAGGGCTTATTCTTTCGCTGGCTGTTATAATGGATACTCTTTGCAAAGATCTCCTTCCCTGTTCCGCTCTCTCCATAGATGAGCACTGTAGAATTTGTGGGAGCCACTCTGGTAACAATCTTAAAGAGTTCCTGCATGGTGCCATGAACACCAACTATATTATCAAGATTGAACTTGGTAAGAAGCTGGTCTTTAAGCATGATATTATCTTTAAGCAATCTTGATTGATTGAGCGCATTATTGATGAGGAGGATAAGCTGGTCCTTCTCCAAAGGTTTTTCGAGATAATAAAAGGCTCCAAGCTTGGTTGCCTGAATGGCTGAAGGAATAGAGCCATAGGCAGTTATAATAATCACATGGCAGGGTATTTTCATTGATTTTACTTCTTTCAGTATCTCAGTGCCTTCCATATCAGGTAACCGTAAATCGGTAAGCACAATGTCAAAGGTGCCTTCCTTGAGAAGCTGAATAGCCTTTACGCCGCAATCCACCTCCTCCACATAGAATCCTTCCCTGTCAAGTATGGTCTTTATAATCTTTCTCTGGTTTGCTTCGTCCTCTACAACGAGAACGCTGCCTTTATTATGCCTCATGGTAGGGTACCTTAATCCTCATGGTTGTCCCCTGACCGGGGGTGCTTTCAACAGTAATCTGTCCATTATGCTCTTCAACAAATCTTTTTGTAATAGCAAGTCCCAATCCCATACCATTCTGCTTGGTGGAGTAATAAGGTTCAAAGATCCTCTCCATTTCTCCTTCCGGTATTCCAGGACCGGTATCGTGGATTATAATAGAGGAATAACCATTATCATTTCCGCACTCAATAGTAATAGCGCCCCTGCCATCGACCGCCTGCATAGCATTTAACAGTATGTTGAGTATGCATATCCTCATATATTCTCTGTCGCAGTATATGGGTGTTTTCTCATTCGTATTTATGACGTTTATATCAATACCTGACTGAATCTTATCCTTCACAATGTAAAGCGCCTCTTCTATAAGTTGTTCGGGTATTATCCACTCTTTATGGAGGGTTATGGGTTTACCCAGAAAGAGAAAGTTGTGAATAAGCTCATTAACCTTATGTATCTCCTTTGTGAGGTCATCGAGGAGTTTCAGGAGTTCGTCTTTATCCTCCATCCGCGCTTCACTGATTCGTTCTTTTATATGGCCTATAGAAAGGGAGAGGAAATTGAGGGGATTTCTTATTTCATGGGCTATGCCTGATGAAATCTGTCCTATCATGGAGAGTTGTTCTGTTTTTTTCAGTTTTTCTTCCAGTGCCTTCTGCTCTATAAGTTTATCAACCATTTCATTGTAGCTCTTTATAAGGATACCGATTTCATCCTTTCGGTTTTTATCCCTTATCTTCACAAGTTCGCCCTCTGCAATCCGTTTGCTTGCCTGTGCAATCTTCTTAATGGGTTCTGTATACTTTTCAGCAATAAGGAGGCTTATGATAATGCCTATGCTGAATGCAAAGAGCGTACCCAGAACCCGTTTTATATGGTTCTTCTGTCCAATCTGTTTGTAATCATCGAGAATCATACTGATGAGAATATATCCTACGTTCTGTCCTTTTATGGATACAGGCATGATTACATTGTATAGACGCTGCGTTTCCTTTTTACTCTCTTCACCAAGCCGGGCAGTAATCATGAGGTCTTTTTTTCTCCATGTTCTCTTCTCGCCGCTTAAGTTCTCTTTTGTGCCTATCTTCCTCGGGTTAGAGCTTGCAATAACCTCTGCATTATCGCCTATAATGGAAATCTCTTTTATTCCTTTCTTATTTAACATTTCCACATACCCTTTGAGTCGTGCTGTGCTATCACCCCTGTAGGTAAGTTCTTCAACGCTTATTTGAATGGCTTTGGTAATATCCTCAATATTATCGCTTATCCTTTCTATGAGAGCCCCCTCAGACCGTGCATAGATGACGGTAAGAGAACCGATGGTCATGGCAAGGAGGAGAAAAAGAATCAAAAGGAGCTGGGTTTTCAATGAAAGGCTTCGAAATGATGTCTTTATCCTTATGATAATATTCTTTGCCCTATCCATGCTACCCTCTTTATTATACTATCTTTTGTAATAAGGGGAAATATCTCATGTAATGGTGGTCCGCTCATCCTTCCTGTACAGAGAACACGAATTATCATGAGAAGCTCATTTTTTTTAAGTTTGGCTATCTCCTGTATCTTTCTAATCGCCTCATCGAGTGTCTCTTCCCGGGTCAGAATGGTTTGAATATCTGGTAACAGCGTATGGAGACCTTCAATCTTCTTGAGATAAGGAATGCTTTCAGACGTTGCCTCTATACTATCGAAGATGGTGAGTAACGCCCTTATCTCATTGAGGGTGCTTGCATTCTCCCTCACCACATCAACTTTGTCTCTTAAGGACGGTGGAAGACCAAGGAGGGCGACCAAATCCTCAACAGGCATTCTACGTATATATTCCTTGTTCATCCATAGAAGCTTGTCCATATCAAAGGCGCAGTCAGAAGGGGAAAGGGAATTTAACGAAAAGGTGTTGCTCATTGCAGCTTCATCTAAGAATTCTGTATTTACATTTCTTCCGAGAATAGCAAGGTAGTTTATCAGGGCTTGCCTCAAAATCCCCATGTCACGGAATTCCCTTACCCGTGTGGCGCCATGCCTTTTACTTAACGGCTTCTTATCCATGCCGGTTATGAGCGAGTGGTGTGCATAAACGGGTGGCTCTGCATCAAAAGCACGGAAAAGCATAATCTGCTTGGGCGTATTTGATATATGGTCAGCACCTCTTATGACATGGGTGATTCCCATAAGCATATCATCAACAGAAACAGCGAAGTTGTACGAAGGCGTTCGGTCCTGTTTGAGAATAATAAAATCATCCACATGGTCTCTGGGAAAATGAATCCCACCATGGATTTCATCTCTAAAACTCACAGGCGTAAAGAATGATTTAAAACGTAGCACACAGGGGGCCCCTTCCTTTATGAGTCTTTCCCGCATACTTTCTGAGAGATTTTTGCATTTACCATTATACCGGGGTGGCTTTCCCTCCGAGAGTTGAGCCTTTCTCATTGCATCAAGTTCATCCTTTGTGCAAAAACATTGATAGGCATTGCCTCTTTCAAGAAGCCTTACAGCGTATGAGCGGTATATGTCGAGCCTTTCTGACTGTCTGAATGGCCCCTCATCCCATGGGATACCAAGCCATTCAAGATCCTCAAGGATAGATGACTCATAGGTCGCTTCTGACCGTTCAATATCTGTATCCTCTATGCGGAGCACAAAACTACCCTTTCTGTTACGGGCAAAAAGGTGATTTAAAACTGCTGTGCGTGCATTTCCTACATGGAGATAACCTGTAGGGCTGGGCGCAAATCTTACCTTAACCATATAAACCCTCAGGGTGTAGGGTATAGTTCGCTAATCCCTGCCCCCTGTACCCTGTCACCTGATTTCTTCAACCAATGCCACTGCAAATACCTCGATACCTTCCTTTCTTCCAACAAAGCCAAGTCCTTCAGTTGTCTTTCCTTTGATACCAACCCGGTCAATCTCAATCTCAAGGATCCGGGCAATCCTTTGCTGTATCGCTTCCCTGTAAGGATAAATCTTTGGTTCCTCTGCAACAATGACTGTATCTATGTTGATTATTGCAAAACCTTTTTTCTTTACAAGCCCATGGACAAAGGAAAGGATTTTTATGCTTTCAATCCCTTTGATGGTTGGGTCTGTATCAGGGAAATGGGTACCGATATCCCCTGCTGAGACTGCTCCAAGAAGGGCATCGCTTATGGCATGAAGAAGGACATCTGCATCAGAATGGCCTGCAAGACCCTTTTCATAAGGAATTTCAACACCGCCAAGAAAGAGCTTTCTCCCTTCTATAAAAGGGTGAACATCATAGCCAATCCCTATTCTCATAGAGTGCCTTTGAGGAAAGAGAGCATGCCTTTCGCAATGGCAAGGTCTTCTGGTGTGGTGATTTTTATGTTATAGGGGGAACCTTCAACAACCTTGACCTTCTTACCCAAGAATTCAATGAAGGTGGCATCATCATAGCCATATAGTTTTTTTGCCATGCCTTCTCTGTATGCTTTCAGGATGAGGCTGTATTTAAAGGTTTGCGGTGTCTGGACATGCCAGAGAGAATCCCGTGCCAGGGTCTTTGATACAAAACCATCCTTTGATATGACCTTTACGGTATCCTTCACAGGAATAGCAGGGATGACCGCATCAAACATCTCCATGAGAGATATGCCTTTCTCTATGAACGCTGGTGAGACAAAAGGTCGTGCCCCATCATGTATAACGACAACATCACAGGGTTCCTCTATGGCTTCGAGTCCATTCTTCACAGAATCCTGCCTTAAACGTCCGCCTATGACAAGCTTCATTATCTTCTTGAAACGGTAGGTTTCAAGAATCTCTTCTTGAATAAAGGGGAGATCCTTCTGATTTACCACAAGATAAATGCCATCAATACACCGGCATTCTTCATAAACCTTCAGGCTATGGACAATAATGGGCTTGTTGTCAAGGAGCAGGAACTGCTTGTTGGTGGATGCACCCATTCTTTTACCCGTACCACCAGCAAGAATAATTGCAAGGGTTCTCATCTTCTACCTTGACTGATCTTCTATCTTATATATTTCTGGAAAATAAAATTCCTTCTCTGCCTGTTCCTTAAGTTTTGCAAAAATCATTCTCCCTGAGGTGGTCTGCAATACACTGGTAACAATCACATCGGTAGATTTACCAAGGAGCCTCTTTGCATCATCTACGACCACCATGGTGCCATCATCAAGATAGCCTATACCCTGGCCGTGCTCTTTCCCTTCTTTGAGAATCTTGACATTCATGAGTTCACCGGGGAGTAGTGCAGGCTTCAATGCTGATGCAAGCTGGTTTATATTTAGCACCTCAATGCCCTGGACTTCTGCCACTTTGTTCAGGTTGTAATCATTTGTTATAATCTTGGCGTCCAGCCTTTTTGCCAGGGCAATCAGTTTTGTATCCACATCCTTGAGCTTGGGGAAATCATAATCCACTATCTTCACGGATATAAATGTCTGCTTCTGGAGTCTGTGAAGGACATCAAGCCCCCTTCTTCCTCTCGTTCTTTTAACAGGATCCTGGTGGTCAGCAATGTGCTGGACCTCGTAAAGTACAAATTGGGGAACAACAAGGGTGCCCTCAATGAATCCTGTTTCGCATAGGTCCGCTATCCTTCCATCAATGATTGCGCTCGTATCAAGGATCTTCATGTCCTCCCTATCCGCAACCTTACCAAAGAGGGGAATCTTTGAGAGGTCAATGGTATGGCTTTTCTGTGCCCCTATTCTAAAACCGAGATACCCCATAACGAAATATATGAGGATATATACAGGTACTGTAATGGGAATATCCTTGACAATGGCTAAGAGAAGTTCGGATATAAAAAGTTTTGCTACCAGTATACTTACTGTTACCCCTATCAAACTTCCAACAATTGATTTGAGGGGAATATCTTTGAGTTTATCCTCTGCCTTAATGATAAGGTACCCTATGAGAAGACCTGCAATAGCCCCAAAAAGTCCTAAAAAGTTATTCCCAAAGATTTCCCGTATTATAAAATAGCCTGTAATGGTTGTAACAACAACCATAAGGATTTGAACGATAAGGTCCAAGGGTCAGTCCTTATGTTTTTTTGAAAAGATACGCTCTATCTCTTTCTCCACATCATGCTCTTTTTTATCGAGAGAGAGGGAAATTTCTTTCTTGATGAGGTTCTGTGCTATTTCAAACATCTTCTTTTCTCCAAAGGAAAGTTCCTTCGATAGCTTCAGGCTATAGAGTTCTCTCAATACCATGGCAACTTCAAAGATGGAACCGCTCTTGATTTTTCCCATGTACTCTTTGTATCGCCTGTTCCATGGTGAATTATCCTGGGCTATGTGTTTATCCTTGAGAATGTTATAGACCTTTTTTACATCTCCTGAGCTTATCAGGCGTCTGAGGCCAGCATTGTTTGCACCATCCACAGGAATCATTATGGTCATATCGCTATCGAGAATCCGCATAATGTAAAAGGCTTGCTTGGTTCCGGAGAACTCCTTTTTTTCAATAGACTCTATTCTCCCCACACCATGGCCTGGATAAACAGCAACTTCTCCTATCTGGTACATTGTGCCTCCATTTTTTAGCACCTAATGCTCTTTACTCAATTCTTTTAATATTACCAATTTTTTGAAAAAAATTCAATAACTATTTGTATTCACGCTATAATTCTCTCTTCTTTCAACTTTTCCTTCTTCTCTATTTCCTTTTCAGGGCTTTTACGTTATAATCATTCAAATTTTTTTCGGGATACCCCGTATGGTCAAAACAAGATTTGCTCCAAGTCCCACAGGATATTTACATATCGGTGGGGCTCGTACAGCCCTTTTTAACTGGCTCTTTGCACGCCATATGAAGGGTTCCTTTGTTCTCAGAATTGAAGATACTGATTTAGAACGGTCAAAGGATGAATATGTTAAAGATATTATTGATGGTCTCACCTGGCTCGGTATTGACTGGGATGAGCCACCTTACTTTCAGCGGGAAAGAATGGATATTTACAGGAATTATGCCTTGAATCTTATTGAAAAAGGCTTTGCCTATAGATGCTATTGCACTCAGGAAGAGATTGACAGGAAAAGAAAGGTGGCATTGAAAGAAGGGAAAAAACCACACTATGACAGGACATGCAGGGAAAGGCCTTTTGAAAAAACGGATAAACCTTTTGTTATACGATTTAAAACACCCCTCACCGGGGAAGTAACCTTTTCCGATATTGTGAGGGGAACCATTACTTTTCAATGCGAAGAATTAGATGACCTTATCATATTGAGAAGCGACCTTACCCCTACATATAATTTCACAGTTGTCATCGATGATATGCTTATGGGAATTACCCATGTGATTAGAGGCGATGACCATATTAATAACACGCCAAGGCAGATACTCATCTATCATGCCTTTGGGTATGCACCACCACAATTTGCCCATGTTCCCCTCATTCATGGAAAGGACAGAACGCGGCTCAGCAAGAGGCATGGTGCCACCTCCCTTCTTGAATACAAACATGAGGGTTTTCTGCCTGAGGCACTGATGAATTACCTTTCCCGGCTTGGCTGGGCTCACGGTGACCAGGAAATCTTTTCACGAGAAGAACTTATAGAAAAATTTGATTTGCACAACGTAGGCACATCAGCAGCCATTTTTGATATGGATAAACTATTATGGCTCAACAGTCACTATATGAAGACGCTACCTCCGGAGGTTATTGCACAGAGGCTTGTACCTTTCATAGAAGCAATGGGTTTTTCATGTAATGAAACCAAAAAACTAATCTCTATTGTTGAAACCCTGAAAGCAAGGGCAAAAACGCTCAAAGAAATGGCACAGATGGCGGCTTTCTTTTTCAGTGCCCCTGTGAGTTATGAGAAAGAAGCACAGGAAAAATTTCTTACCCCTGAAACAAAAACAATCCTTAAAGATTTTCTAATAGAATTTAAATCCCTTTCATCATTGCATGAAGAAGAACAAAAAAGGCTTGTAGAGAGACTCACACATAAGTACAATAAGAAGGTTGTTGAGATTGTTCAACCCATCAGGGTTGCCCTTTCAGGTAAGACGGTAACCCCGGGAATCTTTGAGGTCATTAATATCCTCGGGAGAGAGGAAGTGGAAAAAAGAATAGAGAAGGCTATTCAATCCATCCCATGAAATTATTAAGACTCGAACTCTTCGGCTTTAAATCATTCCTCAACAGGACAGTCTTTCACTTCAGCGAAGGCATTACCTCTATTGTTGGACCCAATGGATGCGGCAAGAGTAACATTGTAGATGCCATTGTATGGGCCCTGGGCGAAAGGGGTACCAAATCCCTGCGTATTAAGGATATGGGTGATGTGATTTTTCATGGAAGTAATGGTAAACGACCTGTAAATGTGGCAGAGGTTGCTGTTGATTTCTTTGACGGACAGAAAGAGGTGGCTATAAAGCGAAGAATCTATCGTGATGGAACCAATGAGTATTACATGAATGGGACGCTTGTGAGACTCAAGGATATACAGGATTTCTTTCTTGGTACCGGGGTGGGGCTCAATGCCTATGCTATTGTGGAACAGGGAAGGGTTGAATACTTCATCCAGATGAAACCCCAGGAACGGAGGGTGCTTATAGAAGAAACGAGCGGCATCACACGATTTGAGGAAAAGAAGAAGGATGCCCTCATGAGAATGGAATCTGTGTCCACAAACTTAGAAAGGGTTGAGGATATCTACAGCGAGGTAATTAAAAACTTCGAAAGGGCAGAGCAGGAATGGACAAGATGGAAGGCGTATAAGGAATTATCAGAGAGGCTGAAAGAGATAGACAGGTACATCCTCATTGACGGATACATAAAGCTTTCTAAAAGAATTGGAAGAATCAAAGAACGGCAGGATGACCTTTACAGGGAGCTTGCCGTCAAAGAAGAAGAAAGAGCCCGCCTAAAAGAAGACCTTGAAACAAAAGAGAGGGAGTTCTCTCTTGTTGATACTACACTCAGACAGCTCGAGGTTGATATTAAAACACACGAAAAGGATATGGAAAAGAAACTTCTCGAGGCTGACTATGTAAAGGATGAGAAGAAGAGACTTGAAGAGGAGCAGAGACTTGAGATACAGAGCATAGAAACATTAGATAGGCAGATCCAGACAATAGAGTCAGAGATAAGGGATTTATTGACAAAGACGGAAAACCTCTTCCCCCGGGTTACACAGGAGGAAGAGAAGAGCATACAGCTTAAAGAGGCATCTGAAAATCTGAAGACAGGAACAGAGGAATATGAGAAAAGGCTTGAGGATGAGAGGGTTCAGTTTTTTGTTGTCATGAACGCCATTACAGACCTTAAAAACAGGATTGCTGATATTGAGAGGTCCCACAGGGAAAGGGCACAGAGGGAAGAAAAGCGGCGCTCAGACATTGAGGTAATTAGTAACCGGCTTAAGAACCTCGAGGATACCTTAAATGACCTTCAGGAAACCCTTGAGAAGACAGAGCAAGAATTCGGAATGATTTTAGAGGCAGAAAACGAATTACAAAACAAAAGGGATGAACTTAAGAAAGCCATTGGAGAGATAACCCACACCATAGAAAGGCTTAAGGGTGAAAAACAGGGAAAAGAAGCCTTTCTTCAGCAGATAGGCGTAAAAACGGATAAAACCTCAGAGGGCATAAGTGATGCCAGGAAGCTGATGGATATGATGAGGGTGAACGAAGATTTTGCCCAGGCCATTGAGAAGTTCTTTTTCAAAGAGATGGAATACAGGGTGCTTACTCAATCTGACCATAATATGATTGCCCACGTTGTTGGAACCCATGGTGGTAACTATATCTTTTTCCCTGCAAAAGGCATATTCACTCTTGATAACGGTCGAGTCTCCGTTGATATAAAATGGATAGATACAATAGAGGAAGGCCTTGTGCGAATAGAGAAAGGAGAAGCAGGCATCTTTATCAACAACGAGGTCTGCATTGATTCGCGGGGCTTTATACTCGGCGGAAGCGAAGAAAGGTTATCCCAGTTCAGGCAGTTTAAAGAGCGCCTGAAGATTGAAAAAGAATTGCACGAACTTGTGGCGAGCCTCAATCAATACCATGCATCCCTTAATGATGCGCAGACAGACCTAAGAGAGCTGGAGCAGGCACTAAGCGATATTCAGAAAAAACGTCTTGAGAAGGAAACAATGATACAGGATTTTAAGAGACAAATTGCTGTGGCAGAGACAGAAATGAAAACAACACAGGAGAGATTAAAGGAACTTGAGGCAACTGTTGAAGTCTCTGAAGAAATACCAATTACCATGGTTCAGGAACTCATGAAGGAAAAGGAATTGAACGAAGAAGAGCAAAAAGAGATTGAGGCAAAGATGGCATCCCTTAAGGAAGAGCTCGACAGGGTAAAGAAGAGCTATGAGGACTCTGTCGCAGAATGGCATGATATAACACTCAGCCTTGAAAAGAAACGCAATGAAATAATGATGCTTCAGAATAGTATAGAGCGGAACCGGGCACTCATTGAAAAGACAGTTCTGGAAAAAGAGGCTCATCTTGCGAAACGAGACAGGATTGAGGGGGTAATAAAAGAGATTGAAAAAAGGATTGAATCCATTGAATCTGACTATGAGGGGCTAAAAAAATCCTCGGAACACCTTATCGGGAGATATGAAGAACTGCAAAAGGCCTCAGGGGACCTCCATATGGAGAGACGCACCATACAGGAAAGAATTGAGGCAGTGGCACAGGAAATAGAAAAGACTCGAAGCAAAGGTGAAGGGATTGAGGCAGAGATGGCAGTGCTCGTGGATAAACAAAATACCATCTCCGACACCCTCATGACCACCTACGGGATTGAAAAACCTGAAGAGGCGCCTCCTCCTGCTCAGAAAAACTTAGATGAAGAGCGAGAAAAGATAGTAAAGGAGATAGGGGAACTCGGCGAGGTCAATTTCAGGGCTGAGAAGGAGTATATGGAATTAAAGGATAGGGTTGCCTTTCTTGAGAAACAGAAAGAAGACTTACGCTCTGCCATGGATTCTCTTAAAAAGACCATTGTCAGGATAGACACACTTGCAAAGGATATCTTTTCAGAGACCTTTGTAAGGGTAAATGAAACATTTCAGCGCTTTGTAAAGACACTCTTTAAAGGCGGTAAGGGATACCTCTCCCTGACACAGGACGGAAGTGGTGTGGATATGTATGTTCAACCACCTGGAAAGAAGGTAAATCGTATGGAACAGCTTTCCGGTGGCGAAAAGGCTCTTGTTTCAATAGCATTCTTGCTTGCCCTTATGGATACAAGGCCAAGCCCCTTCTCCCTTCTCGACGAAATAGATGCGCCCCTCGATGATTCGAACCTCCTCTCGCTACTTCAGATTATGAAGGACATCAGCGCAAAAACCCAGATAGTCTTTATTACCCATAACCGGCTCACCATGGAATCCTCTGATACCATATATGGCATTACCATGGAAGAAGAGGGTGTTTCAAAGATAGTCTCGGTACGGTTATAAATAACCAGAAGACCATGGCATAAAAGAGTTAATGTGTTTTGTAAATAACTGATATGTGATAAAAATCAAATTTTTTTCTTGACATATTTTTGTATACAATCTATCATTGAAAAATTATGGGAAAACTTTAGGGGGATGGGGGGTATTAGTGTATACAAGCATTTCTATATGTCTTGAAGTTACCTCGTATTTACTGTTATATCCTTTAACAAAAACTGCACATTTATAAGGAGGTGATGAAAGATAATATTTCCGTAAAAAAACGAAGAAGGAGGGGGTTATGAAAAAATTTGTAATGTTTTTTATCTTTTTTATCGTCTTATCAGTGGTTCTCTTAACTTCATCTTCAGTCTACGCACAGATGAAGATGGGTGCTGTAATTAACTGTACAGGTCCTGCCTCTTCCTGGGGGATGTATCATGCAAAGGGACATCAGGACTATATAAAATACCTAAATGAGGTAAAAGGAGGTATAGCAGGCAAAAAGGTTGAGCTTACAGTTTACGATCATGCTTACAAATTGGCAGATGGTCTGAAATACGCGAAAAAACTCTGTGAGGACAAGAATAGTATAATAGCTACCTGGGATACAGGATTTGGAATTCAGGCAAAACCCCTTGTCAAACAATACAGGATACCCTGCATAAACTATTCAACCGGTCAGGAGATCCTGAAACCACCAATAGATTATATGTATCTTCCTTTCGGCTCATATATTCTCGACACCCATGCAATGCTCGAATATATTAAGGCCATCCATAAGGGAAAGGAGCCTCCAAAGGTTGGACTTATAGCCGTTAATAATGCCTATGGGAAGTCAGTCTCAACTGTTGCTCTGGCAGATGCAAAGAAATATGGTGTGAATATTGTTGCGTTTGAGGAGTTTCCCACAGCAATAGTCGACCTTTCAACACAGATGCTTAAGTTGAAGGAGGCAGGTGCAGAATATGTACTCATGCAGCTACTTCCTCCAAACATTATTACTGCCCTTAAGGCTGCTGACCAGGTTGGCTTCAATGGACCATTCTTTGGAACATGGACTTCAACTGACGCTGATTTCTTCAAACTTGGGAAGGGTCTTATAAAGGAAAGACTCTTCATGGAGTTCCCTGGTGCATTACCCCAGGATAATACACCAGGTATAAAGGTATATAATGAGCTTGTAGAAAGATATAAGTCCACTGCTGGTATTGGATACGATACCTCCTACTGGGAAGGGGTAATAATTGCAATGCTCATGGAGAGGGCATTGGAAAAATCCATGAAGATGTTTGGAAATGTAGAGCCCGAATCTGTAAACAAAGCCATGGAAAGCTTTAGAAATGAAGACTT
This sequence comes from Deltaproteobacteria bacterium UBA4796, assembly GCA_002402795.1. Classification (GTDB taxonomy): domain Bacteria; phylum Desulfobacterota; class Syntrophorhabdia; order Syntrophorhabdales; family Syntrophorhabdaceae; genus UBA8905. Next base: position 23,067 of record DHGO01000147.1, on the reverse strand, counting down.
TGGAGGTCTTTTCCCCAATGTAACATATACAAAGGATAATCATGAGGCTTCCTTTGTTGGAAGGATTGTTCAGGTTCATGAGGGTGCTTCATATACACCCATGACAAACTTCTTTGTGCCAGGTAAGAATGAAATGAAGGTTTTAAGAAGACCAAAATGAGGGCATTCAGAGGAGAACCGTCGGTCTATGGAGATGCTCAGCCTGCAAAAAGGCAGGCTGAGCTAAAAATAGAAGGTCTTACTTTGATTTTTGGTGGTCTTATGGCCCTGAACAACGTGGATCTTGATGTTAGAAATGGTGAGTTTTTAAGTATCGTTGGACCAAATGGTGCTGGAAAAACCAGTCTTCTAAATTCTATCACAGGTTTCTATCGTCCACAGAAGGGAAGAATAATCTTTAATGGAGAAGACATAAAAGGTCTTCGTCCTCACGAGGTGACAAAAAGGGGTATAGGGAGGACATTTCAGAATATCGAACTTTTCCCTGGTATGAGCGTTCTTGCAAATATCTTTCTTGCCCGTCATCTATATTGCAATTATAGACTTGCCCCTGCTTCCCTCTTTTTGCCCTCTATACAAAAGGAAGAGGTAAGACATAGAAAGATAGTTGAAGAAATTATCGATTTTCTTGAGATGCAACCTATAAGAAAGAGGCTTGTGGGTTCCCTTCCCTATGGCATAAGAAAAAGGGTAGAGCTTGGACGTGCCCTTGCCCTTGAACCAAAACTTCTTATCCTCGATGAACCCTTCGCAGGTATGACCCTCGAAGAAAAGGAAGAAATGGTAAGATTTTTGAGGGAGATAAACAGGAGGTGGATGCAGACTACCATACTTGTGGAACATGATATGGCTGTTGTGATGAGTATCTCTGAAAGGATTGTGGTCTTTAATTTCGGGGAGAAGATTGCAGAGGGTCCTCCTGAGGTAATAAAGAATCACCCTGAGGTAATAAAGGCCTATCTCGGGGAGGAGGCATAAGCCATGCGAATGGACAATGCTTATGTTGCAAAGCTTAAGGATCTTACAGTTCCTCAGATACTCTCAAAGCATGCTGATGCTGAGTCTTTAAAGGACAGGGTTGCCATAAGAAAAAAATCCCTTGGACTCTGGGAGACTGTTACATGGCAGGAATACTTTAGATTTGTAAAGCATGTGGGCCTTGGACTTATCTCCCTTGGAATAAAAAGGGGAGACCATATAGCCATGATAATAGATAATCACCCTGAATGGCTCTTTTCAGAGCTTGGTGCGCAGGCTATTGGGGTGGTGACATTGAATCTTTTTACCTCTTCGGTCGCAAAGGATTTCTCAGTTTTGCTCAATAGGTTCGAGGCAAAGCTTGTCATTGCCCAGGATGAGGAACAGGTGGATAAACTCTTAGAGATAAGAGAGGAGATAAAGAATGTAATAAAGGTTATATATGTGGACCCCACAGGTATGTGCTTTTATAATGATGCCTGGCTAATGAGTTTTAAAGAACTCCTGAATTCTGGAAAGGCTCTTGATGAAAGTGAGCCAGACTTATTTGAGAGAGAACTGTGGAAGGGGAAAAATAAAGATATAAATCTCATGCTCATGACATCCGGGACCACAGGAATTCCCAAGTTTGTCATGCTTACCCACGCAAATTTCGTTGAGATGGCGCTAAAATGGATGGAAACAAATAATATTGAGATTGGAGATAACTGGATTTCAATCACACCTACTGCATGGATTGTAGACCAGATGTGGGGGGTAGGAGTCTCCGTTCTTTCTGGAATGGCCATGAACTGTGTTGAAACACAGGCAACACTCTCTGAGAATTTCAGAGAAATAGGTCCCTCTATAATAATTACATCCTCATCATTCTGGGAAGATCTCGCATCAATAATCAGGGTAAAGATTGATGACAGTGGATTCATAAAAAGAAAGGCTTATGAGCTTGGCTTAAAGATAGGAAGCCGTGTCGTCAGCAGGGAATCAAAGAAAGAATCTGTCCCATTCTATCTGAGGTTCCTCAAGTTCCTCTTCAAATATATACTTTATAGACCTTTGCTTGACAGGGTTGGGTGTCTCCATTTTAAGTCAGCAAACACAGGAGGCCATCCTATAAGCCCTGATGTCATAATATTCTTTAGATCCATGGGCCTCAATCTAAAACATTGCTATGGACTTTCAGAAACATGTGGAATATTTCAGGTTCAACCTGATGGAGAGGTAAAACCGGAGACTGTTGGGAAACCCCTTCCAAGAACAGAAGTAAAAATTACGGAAGATGGTCAGGTGATTGTAAGGTCACCCTCTGTTTTTGTGGGATATTATAAGAATGAGGAGGAAACAAAAAGGGTCCTTAATGATGGGTGGTTATATACAGGAGATGCAGGCCATATAGACGATGATGGCCATCTCATCATAATTGGTAGAAAAGAGGAGATAACGAGGCTCAAGGAAGGAGAGGCCTTTTCCCCAGACTATATAGAAACAAGGCTCAAATTTAGTCCCTACATAAAAGAGGCTGTTGTCTTTGGTGAGGAAAGGGAATATGTGACAGGATTTATCTGTATTGATTTTGGAAATGTGGGTAGCTGGGCAGAAGCAAGGATGATTCCCTATACAACCTACACGGATCTCTCTCAACAACCGCCTGTAGAAGAGCTCATCCTCTCTGAGCTAAGGAGAATAAATAACGAACTACCAAAACCCATGAGGCTCAAAAAGGCCATCTTACTCTATAAGATGCTCGACCCTGATGATGAAGAGCTAACAAGGACAGGAAAGGTGAGAAGGAAATTTATTTTTCAAAAATATCAGGACCTTGTTGAGGCCATGTATGAAGGGAAAAAGGAGATTCAGGTAACAGGTAATGTCCAGTATAGAGATGGTCATATAGGCAAGATTACAACGAACATAAGGATTCTGGATGTAGAATAGGAGGTTATATGGGGTTCTTTCTTCAGCTTTTGGTTCAGGGACTTTCAATAGGGTGTCTTTATGGTATAGCCGCCCTCGGGTTTGTGATGATCTTTAAGTCTTCAAGTGTGCTTAATTTCGCCCACGGAGAACTTCTCGCCATAGGTGCCTATATCTTCTTCGTGATAACCATCTGGCTTAATCTTCCTATTTATATGGCATTTATTATCACCTTCGTTGGAAGCTTTGCCCTGGGTTTTCTAATTGAAAGACTCTTTTTGAGACCAATGATAGGGGAGGCTTTGATTGAGGTAGTTATGCTTACAGTTGGCCTTTCTGCTATGTTCAGGGGTCTCCTGCTCGTTATTTTTTCAGGAAATACCTATGTATTTTCGAACTTTTTGCCCGCGTGGTTGAATATCAGGATAGGAAGCCTTTCTATTTCTTCTGTCTATACTGTAACATTGATCATAACAATTATATTTCTTGCTATCTTAGGCTTTTTCTTTAAGTACTCCTCTCAGGGTATATATATGAGATCTGTTGCTGATAATCAGACCGCGGCTCTATCTTTAGGTGTAAATGTAAGAAGGGTCTTTGCTTTATCCTGGGCTATAGCCTCCATTGTATGTGCCATAAGCGGTATCATACTCGGGGTTATAAATGGCGTAAATGTGCATGCTATATCAAGAATAGGTTTAAAGGTGTTCCCTGTTGTAATCCTCGGGGGTCTTGAAAGCATTGGTGGGGCTATAATTGGAGGTCTGTTTATAGGGTTCTTGGAGACCTTTGTAAGTGGGTATCTCTCCACCTCTTTGAGAGATGTTGTTGCCTATGTGGTGCTCGTTATAATCCTTATGATCAAACCCTATGGACTTTTTGGACTTGTTGAGATTGAGAGGGTTTAAATGAGACTTAGATTAAGACCCTGTGGTAATTATAAAGAAAGCTATAAAGAAGAGCTTCCCATATTTGAGACTGATTTTGGCAGGATCTCTTCGCTTATAGGCCTTATTCTTCTCTTTTTTGTTATTCCCTTTGTCTTTGGTTCCTATAATCTTTACGTCTTGAATCACGTTGCTATTTATGCAATAGCGGCTGTGGGACTTAATATCCTCACTGGATTTACAGGCCAGCTCTCCCTCGGACACGGGGCATTTTTCGGTGTTGGTGCATACACTGCCTCTATTCTAATGACCCGTCTGCATGTGCCCTTCCTTCCTTCTATCTTTGCAGGTGGAGTTTCAACCGCCCTCGTAGGGCTTGTATTTGGAATCCCTTCCTCAAGGCTCAAGCATCTGTATCTTACGATCTCCACCCTTGCTGGCCAGCTCATCTTAGAATATATTTTTATCAATTGGGAGTCCCTTACATGCGGAGCATCAGGTATTATACTTCCAAAATCTACAATCTTTGGTTTTGACCTACAAACAGACAGAAGCTTCTTCTATGTAATCTTCATCTTTTTTGTCATTTTTTTATGGATTGCAAAGAATATTGTGAGAACAAAATACGGAAGGGCTTTCATTGCCATAAGAGACAATGATCAGGCAGCAGAGGGTATGGGTATCCCCATATTCAGATATAAACTTATTTCCTTTGCCATAAGTTCTTTTTATGCAGGTTTTGCAGGCGCGCTCTGGGCAACCTATGTAGCAAGCATATCACCTGAACCCTTCACATTCGGTCTATCCATAGAATTTATTGCGATGATCATAATTGGAGGACTTGGAAGTATAACAGGTAGCGTCTTTGGAGCAACCTTTATAACACTTCTGAATGAGGCTCTTTCACAGGGCATAGGATACCTTATGAACCTAAAGGCTTTTACTGGAATGGTAACAATTGCACCTTTCAGGGAATTTATCTTTGGTCTTGTCATTGTGCTCTTCCTTATCTTCGAGCCAAAAGGGCTTGCTGAGGTGTGGAGAATTGTAAAGAGTAGTTTTAAACTCTGGCCATTCTCTTATTAGGGGGTTTTATGGAAAACAACACATGTCTTCTAATAAATAATATTAGTGTTGTCTACCATGATGTGATCCAGGTTCTAAAAGGTGTTTCTTTAGAGGTAAAAAAGGGGGAGATTTTTTCCCTTCTTGGAAGCAACGGAGCTGGAAAAACAACTACATTGAGGGCGGTCTCTGGTCTTCTAAAGCCTGAAAACGGTAAGGTTACAGAGGGTTCAATCCTCTTTGAGGAAAAGTCTTTACATAATCAGCCACCTGAATACATAACAAGACTTGGAATAATTCAGGTTCTTGAAGGTCGTGTCCCTTTCAAATACTTGACTGTCGAAGAAAACTTGAGGGTTGGAACTGCTACAAGATGGGGAAAACCTTACAGGGAAGACCTTGACCTTGTCTATCACTACTTTCCAAGGCTTAAACAGCTAAGAAATGGACTTGCAGGATATCTAAGTGGAGGAGAACTTCAGATGCTTGTCATTGGAAGGGCCCTCATGGCACATCCAAGGCTTTTACTTCTCGATGAACCTTCCTTGGGCCTTGCGCCTTTTCTTGTAAAGGAGATATTCGATATCGTAAAAAGGATAAATGAGGAACAGGGAACAACAATTATTCTTGTTGAACAGAATGCGAATATGGCATTGAATATTGCAACCTACGGATACGTGATGGAAAATGGAAAGATTGTTATGGAGGGAAAGGCAAAAGACCTGAAGGAAAATCCAGATGTAAAAGAGTTCTATCTGGGGACAACCGCAAAAGGGGTGGTGAAGTCTTATAATGAGGTAAAGGCATACAGGAGGAGGAAGAGATGGTTATAAAAAGGGATAAAAAAAGTTTCTCCGATGAATTTGAAATTATGAAAAGAGAGAAAAGAGAAGAATACCAACTCCGAAGGTTAAAAGAGACTATTAAAAGGGCTTATGAAAACGCAAAGGCAATAAAAGAAATCTTCGATAAGGAAGGTATTAAGCCAGAGGATATAAAAGGCTTTGAAGATCTCGAGAGGATTCCCCTTATAAGGAAAACAGACATGATTGAACTTCAAAAAAAATACCCTCCCTATGGAGGACTTTTAACTATCCCTGAAGAGAAGGTTCAGAGAGTCTTTATAACGCCTGGCCCCCTCTATCTTCCCCATCAGATAGAAGATATATCATGGTTTGGAAAAAGTTTTTTTGCAGCAGGTTTCAAGGAGGATGATATTGTAATAAATACCTCCACATACCATTCATCTCCTGCTGGAATACTTTTCCATGAAGGCATAAGGGCTGTTGGGGCAACTGTTATTCCAACAGGAGTGGGAAATACAGATACACAGATAGGAATCATGCTTAACCTTAAGGTTACAGGATATGCGGGCATGCCAAGCTTTCTCATGACAATCATAAAAAGGGCAGAGGAACTGGGTTATGATTTCAAGAGGGCGTTTTCTCTTAAAAAGGCATGGTTTACAGGGGAAATGTTGCCACCTTCTATGAGAAAGATTTTTGAAGAAGAGTATGGCATAGATACTTATCAGTGCTATGCGGTGACTGAACTTGGTGGATGCCTTGCATATGAATGTAAAGAAAAAAAAGGCATGCATTTCATGGACGATTATGTGATAGAGATTGTGGACCCTGAAACAAAAAGGAGGGTGAAAGAGGGGGAGATTGGAGAGTTTGTGGCAACCTCCATTCACAATCCAACATGGGGGCTTATCAGATTTGGAACAGGCGATATGACATCCTACATAACCGAACCTTGCGGGTGTGGAAGGACATCCTTTAGAATTACGGGAATCATTGGAAGAAGTGAAGATGCAGTGAAAGTGAGGGGTATGTTTGTTGTAAAAAAACAGGCAGAGACATTTTTCTCTTCCTTTTCTGAGATTGAACGTTTTCAGCTTTGTGTTGGAAGAAAGGGGGAGAGGGATGAACTTATATTAAGGATTGAGCTTAAGGATGAATCTATAGAAAGAGAAGGGCTCAAAAGGAAGATTGGGGAAGGCTTTCCTTTGGTCTGCAGGGTAAGAATTGATAGTTTCGAGTTTGTCCCGAAGGATACAATAAAGGAAGGCAAGACCATTGTAGATGAGAGAAAATGGGAATAATTGAAAAAGCAAGGAAAGGATGAAGTAAAATTCATTCTGGAAGAAATCATCGGATGTATTCCAATAAAAGATAAGTTGGGAAGGATGGTATGGTTCAATGACCAATAAATGGAATATGCTGGTGGACCAGATGAGGCAGGGATCTATCCGTGCGCTGTCGAAACTTATCACCATGGTCGAGAGCCGCGAACCAGGATGGACGGACGCAATGAAGGTGATATTCAAAGATACGGGAAAAGCCCGGATGATAGGAATTACCGGGCCTCCTGGGTCTGGCAAAAGTACTTTGACGGATCAAATAACGCGGCTTTTTGTCAAACGAGGAATGTCAGTGGGGATTATTGCTATCGACCCCTCGAGTCCCTTTTCCAGCGGTGCTCTGCTGGGTGACCGCTTGCGCATGAAGTCGACCGTTGGTCTGGAAAATGTTTTCATCCGCTCTATGGCGACACGGGGCGCTATGGGAGGGTTAAGCCAAGCTACCCAGGATGTCGCGAAAATCCTTGATGCTTTTGGGAAGGACATCGTTATTATAGAGACGGTCGGGGCCGGACAGGATGAAATCGATGTTGTAAAGGCGACCGACCTCGTGGTTGTTATCTGCGTTCCAGGACAGGGGGATGCCATACAGGCTATCAAAGCCGGGATCATGGAAATCGCTGATATTTTTGTAGTGAACAAGGCGGACCGTGAAGGTGCCGACCATGTCGTCCTTGACATTAAGAACATGCTGGATATACGTGATTCAGGTTATAAGCCTTCTGTCCCTGTTCTAAAAACGGCTGCCATCAGCGGCGAAGGCATTGAGGATCTGATGGATAAGATTTTAGAGATGCTTAACTCGCGCCAAAGAGATAAAACACAGCAGGAAAAGCACTTAAAAGAAGAAATCCTCGTCCTTATGGAAAGGGAAATCGCCTGCCTTGTCAGAGCCAGGTGGAGTAGAGACGGAAAGTTGGATGCCGCGGTGAAGGAAGTCCTTGAGCGCAATAATGACCCCTACTCTGTGGTCCAAAGTATGATTGCACCATTAAAATCAAAAATCGAGTGCGACACGGAATGATTCATGATTGTACCTTATGTGCTTTTTTTAGTTCGCGCTCCCTTTGCCTCACATGGGAAACGATATAATCGACAATTGATTTTGAGCTACTTTGAGGAGGGAAGACTTCAGCCACACCTCTTTCCTTTAATCTTTGTATCTGCTTTTTCGGGATTGTTCCGCCGACAATTACGAGAACATCATTCATATTCTTTTTTCTGAGCAGGTCTATCACCTCTTCAATCTGACTGTAATTGGACGCATGACTGCTTATTCCAATAACATCCACATCCTCCTGAATGGCTGCTTGAACAATCATCTCCGGTGTTTTATAGGTCCCCAGATATATAACTTCCATGCCTGCATCTCTGAGAAAAGAAGAAACAACCACACCGCCAACAGTATGCTCGTCAAGCCCGATCATCGAAACAATAACCCTAATTTTTCTTTTTTCATTCATAATATAAGCACCTCGTTATCCGATAGAATATTTCATGTAATGGTAAAAGCCTCTTATTCAAAATTAAAAGGGCATTCAATCATATTGAATGGATCATAGCTCAAACCCCTGGCCTTCCGAATCACTCCCATTATCTCACCCGCCGTCGCATAGACCCTTACAGCTTCAATAATGGAGGGCATCAAATTAAATCTATCCCCTTTCTGCGCGTCTTTATAAAGTTGAGACAGGCTTTTTTCGATCAAAGCCATATTTCTTGTTTTCTTCCATTCCTCAATACGTCTTGCTTCTTTCTCCGAATCCTCAATTTTAACCTCTTTAATAGGAATCTCAAAATCGTCTTCAGGTGGAATAACCAGCTTGTTAACCCCTATTATCACTCGTTCTCCGGTTTCCACTTCTCTTTGTCTTTCCCGCATTGCCTTCTCCACCATATTCTGGATATAACCTTTTTTTACGGCAGCGACCATCCCACCCTGAGCCTCTATATCATTCCAGACCTTATAAGCCTCTTCTTCAACCTTGTTGGTAAGATATTCAACAAAGTAAGAGCCGGCAAGGGGATCCACCACATCCGCTACCCCGGTTTCATCCGATATGATGTGCTGGGTGTTTAAAGACATCCTTGCAGCCAATTCCGAAGGCTCTGCCTGGGGATTGTCCATACATGCATTGTCCATCGCGGTACATCCGCCTATGACTCCGGCGAGGGTCTCTATTGTAGCCCTTACTATATTGTTAAGTGGCTGCTGGTAGGTCATTGTGCGGCCGGATGTGTGGACCGCCATAAGGAGCTGGAGCGATCTCTCTTTTTTAGCTTTAAATTTTTCCTTCGCCACTTTTGCCCACATTCTCCGAAGGGCGCGCATCTTTGCTATCTCTTCAAAGAAGCGCATTCCAATGCTTACAAGCTCAAATGAGAGAAGGGCAACATCATCAAAATCAAGCCCTCGCTCATTTACTAACAAGCCGCACAACTCATTAAGCATTGCCATTTCCACGCCAAGGGCTTGAGCGTTATTGAGGCCAGATTCTTGAGCATGCTGACTCAAAAGACACGTGCGCATTTTTATCCCATTTCGTATGGTATATTCCGCAGCATCAAGAAACAGTTTCAAATCAAGATCTAAAGGCTGGCAGTCGCACTGGCCAAAACAGTTGGCAAAAGGATAGGATGTGGCAGCTCCATGAATTTCACTCAAGTTTATTCCATTCTTTTGGCAATAGACAACAATATAGGCTAACTGCAACGGGCCTGAAGCACATGTGCTCAGAAGCGTCACAGACTGGCCGGTCATGGGAATACCATCCATAAGGGTTTCAAATTCCAAAAGGGATCCACCCGGCCATCCAAGGACACCGACTTCCTTCCTTCCAATCGGATGATCAGCATCTATGGGCATAGCAAATGTCCTGTCGCAAATAACACACATCCCTCCTCTTTCACCCATTTCCCGATATTTCTTAAGGACCTTGTTGGTTTCCGCAGAGCTTATTAACCCGGCTGTCATTCTCTGGGTCCAAAGCCGACCCCGGTACCCCTCTGGATAATATCCCCGGGTATAAGGATATTTACCGGGGTCGCCCAAATCCCTCTCATAACTTAAGCCTGCAACATCTTCTGGCCCGTAAACCTCTTTAATCGGATGTCCGTAGTCTGTTTCTCGCTTCATTCTTTATCCTCCCTCGATAAGACTATTTTTCATCATTCATTTTTAACTCTTAATTCTCTATTTGTGTAGCATTTAACTATTCTAAAATTCAAGCAAATTACATGCCAGCATAAAATTAATCATTACCTTATTGGTGCTATTTGGTTTTGTTGTTATTATATTTTTAGGTGAATTGGGTGTTTTAATAATCAAGCTAAAATATAATTCCACATGTAACATAATGTAACACATAGAAAGGTAACACGTGTTACTTTTTCAACTATCAAAACAAAATATTTGGCTCCTCGGAAAGATCATAGCTGATTACTGCATCATGGACGGTTTTCTATGGCTTCTTGGAATAGAAGCCATGCCTTTTATACACAACATCATATAAATTAGCGCATGCAACTTGAGCAACCTCTATGTATTCAAGGGCTTATGAGTGAAACATGCGCAAGTATTTATGACGCTATGTATAGCTCGGTCAAAGAATAGCCAGGAAGAAAACATTTCTTGACATAACACTTTTAAATTTCTATAATTTTGAACGGAAATTTTTGATTCTATAAATAAAGGAAAGGAGTTTAAATTGTGCGGCAAGAGGCTCTATCAGGAATTCGTGTCCTCGATTTGACTCGGCTTCTGCCAGGCCCTTATTGTTCAATGATGCTGGCGGATCTTGGGGCCGAGGTGATCAAGGTGGAGGAGGTGGGCCAAGGGGATCCCATGCGGCAGATCCCCCCGATTCGAAAAAGGGATAGTGCTCTTTTCCTTTCCCTGAATCGCAATAAGAAAAGTCTTTCGCTGAATCTAAAGACAACGCGTGGTCGTGAGATTTTCTGCGAACTGGTCCGGACAGCGGATATTGTGCTGGAGGGATTTCGTCCTGGAGTAATGGATAAATTGAAGCTTGGATACGATGATTTAAGAAACATCAACCCGAAGATCATTTATTGTTCGATTTCGGGTTATGGTCAGGACGGCCCTTACGCGCAACGTGCTGGCCATGATGTGAACTATCTTTCTATCGCAGGAATTATGGGCATCACAGGAACGAAAGATGGTTGTCCTGTCATTCCAGGCGTACAGATTGCGGATATCGGTGGCGGAGGATTGCTTGCTGCGTTCTGCATTCTTGCTGCTGTGGTCTCCCGGGAGAAAACGGGCAGGGGACAATATATTGATGTGGCCATGATGGATGGGGCGTTTTCCTGGCTTAGCATACATGCAGGGAAGTACTTTGCCGATGGTGTCATCCCGGTACCGGCCGGTGAGCGACTGAACGGACGATATGCCTGTTACAATATCTACAGTACAAAAGATGGCAAATATATGTCGTTGGGGGCGTTGGAGCCACAATTTTGGGCCGCGTTCTGCGAAGCCGTGGGCCGGCAGGATCTGATTGCGGTTCAGTATGTTGAAGGGGAAAAGGCTGAAGCGCTGATTGCAGAGGTTACCTCGATCTTTCTGCAAAGGACGAGTCAGGAGTGGGTCGAAGCCCTTAGAGATGTAGACTGCTGTTGCGAGCCGGTGAACAACTTTGAGGAGGCCTTTTCTCATCCTCAGATTCTGCATCGCAACCTTGTCGTGCAGATGGATCATCCCCTCGAGGGTTGCATCCCGCAGATCAATTTCCCCGCGAACTTTTCAGAAACACCGGCCAGAATGAGATCACCCGCCCCAGTGCTTGGGGAGCACAACGAGGAGATCCTTTCGGAAACAGGATTGTTGAAACCAGAAATTGATCGCCTGGCAAAAGAAAAGGTAATATGAGTTATCAACGAGGATGCTATAGTGTGCAAACAACGAAAATGAAAGGTGTACTATATGAAAGATGAATCGTTAGTAACATTACTTAAGCAAGGAGGAGAAATATGCTTGTTAGAGATATTATGACGACCAATGTTGTTACCATACCAAGCAACACACCAATTATGGAAGCAAGAAAGATTATGGAATTTCATCGGTTCGAGCGTTTACCCGTAGTTGATAGGGGAAAGCTGGTTGGCATTGTAACTAAGGACACGCTACTCAAGGCTGGCCCCTCGCAAGTCACAACTTTAACTGTCTGGGAATTGAATTATCTTCTTGCTAAGATGACAGTAAAGGAGATAATGAAGAAAAATGTGGTAACAATTGCCCCGGATTGCACTGTGGAATTTGCTATAGCCACAGGACAAAGCAACAGAGTAGGCTCCTTAGTTGTGGTGGAGGATGATAAGGTAATAGGTATCCTCACTACTAACGACTTCTTCTACAAGCTTTTGAATCCCCTAATGGGTATTGGAGAAGAAGGTACGCGCATTATTGTTTATAGAGCAAACGAAGCTGAACAGGTGCAAAAGGTGATGGGATGCATAAATAAAAATGGTGCAAGGATAAAAGCCATGTGTACGGTTAAGTCTTCAGGGGATGAAAAGAAAAACGACCTTATTGTTCATCTGGATATAGAGGATGCCAGCCAAATAATAGCCCAGCTTAAAAGCCTTGGTTTCTCGGTGGATGAAAGAAGCCATAGAATTTAATAGTGTCGTGTCTCGAAAATAAATTAACAGAGTCGGGTTATACGAAGAGTTTTTGATCAATTATGGGTGGTCAAAAGACCATGTGTTTGAAGAGCCCCATGAAACTCGATGGAGTAACACCCATGGCAAGTATAAAGAATATAAAGATAAGACAGATGATTTTTGCCATCCCTGAAAGCTTTAGAGGAGTAACACTATTACCCTCTTTCGAGTAACTCATCCTTACAAGGTTGAGGTAGTAAAAGATAGATATGACTGTATTGACTGCACCAATAATTACGATTGTGAGGTACCCTTCTCTGAAGGCACTGATAAAAAGATAGAGTTTGCCTGTAAAGCCTCCTGTGGGAGGAATGCCTGCAAGGGAAAAGGCAGAGGTAGCAAGCGTAAAGGCAAGCAAAGGTGACCTTTTCGAAAGACCGATTAGACCATCGAGAGTGACATTCTCCCCATCCTTTGACAGGAGTATAACCGTATAAAGACATGCAAGATTCATGAAAAGATATATTGTTATGTAATAGACAACAGATAGATTGCCCTCTCTACTCAATGCAAGGATACCCATCATGATGTATCCAGCATGGGCAATACCTGAATAGGCAAGGAGTCTCTTGATATCCCTTTGCACGAGGCCTACAAGGTTGCCAAAGGTCATGGAAAGGGCTGCAAGAACCATGAGGATCTGCACAAGCACAGGTGGCGCAAGATAAGCCATGCTTGTTATTCGTATAAGGAGGGCTGCTGCTGCAATTTTCGGGATTGTGGCAATAAAGGTTGTTGTTGAATGGGATGCGCCCTCATAAACATCAGGAGACCAGAAGTGAAAGGGGAAGAGGGAGAGCTTGAATAGAAATCCTGTAAGCGTTAGAACAAGGGCAAGTATACCTATGGGTTGATTGAGAAATTTTGGCAATACCCTGATAATATCAGTGAGAAAGGTTGAATGGCATATACCGTAGAGGTAGCCCATACCATAGAGCATAATGCCACTCGAAATAGCACCAAAGAAGAGATATTTTATAGATGCCTCATGCTGAACCTGTACTTGCGCCCTTCTCAAGGGAAGGATCACATAGAGGCTATAAGAAGAGATTTCAAGGGACAGGACAATGGAAATGAGTTCAACAGAACTCACAAGCATCATAAGCCCGAGGGTTGAAAAACTTAAAAACATATAAAACTCAGCTATATATTCGTGCTCTATCTCATCTTTACTTCCAAGCATAAGTATAACAAGGCAGTATCCGGCTGCGAGTAATACTTTAAAAACTTGAGAAAAGAGGTCAACCCTGTAGGCACCGTAAAAGAGTTCGCCTTTGAAAAAGATGCTTGAAAGGCTTATAACAACACCAAGGATGGAAAGTAACTGTCCACAGGCAACGACGTTTCCTTTCCTTTTCCCTATGGAAATAAAAAGGAAGATAATAGCAAGAAGCATCATGTATAGTTCAGGTAATAGAAGCATCACGGCAATATCCTCTCTACATAAATCGTTGCATCTCTGTAACAAGGTGCTCAAGGGTCTTTGTTATGGTATGAACAAAGGGTTTTGGAAAAAGACCTACCCACAATACAAAGACCACAAGGGGCAGAAGATAGATAATCTCTCTAACATTCATATCCTTAATGGAACGTGTATCGTCCCTTCCCCATGCAATCCTTTTCAGCAAAAGCAACATATATGCTGCAGCAACAAGAGCACCAACAATAGCAAAAAAGCCTGCAATTTTATTGCTCGAAAAGGTACCAATCAGTACATAGAGTTCGCCGACAAAGTTATTGGTCCCTGGAAAGGCAAAGGCGGAGAGGGAAAAGAACCCAAAAAAGCCCATATAGACCGGCATAATCTTACCAAGGCCGCTATTATCAAAAATCTCACGACTGTGTGTCCGTTCATAGATAATCCCCACACAGAGAAAGAGGGCACCGGTTGTAATTCCGTGATTGAGCATCTGCAAAAGGGCACCCTGAAAACCAAAAAGGGTAAAAGTAAATATTCCGAGGGTGACAAAACCCATATGGGCAACACTTGAAAATGCTATAAGCCGTTTCATATCCGTCTGCCGCAAACAGACAAACCCGCCATAAATGATGGCAATAAGGGAGAGGACTATGATATAGGGAGCAAAAAAGAGACTTGCCTTTGGAGTAATGGGAAGACAGAAACGCAGGAAACCATAGCTCCCCATCTTGAGAAGGACGCTTGCAAGGAATACACTGCCTGCGGTTGGTGCTTCAGTGTGAGCTGCCGGGAGCCATGTATGGAATGGGAACATGGGAACCTTTATGGCAAAGGCAATGGCAAAGGCAAGGAAGACCCAGTACTCGAAGGTAAAACCATAACCCCGATACATGGCGTTGGGAATGCTGAAACTCCCTGTTGTAAGATATACGGCAATAATGGCAACCAGCAAGAAGACACTACCAGAGAGGGTATATATGAAAAATTTTATTGATGCATAATCCTTTTGAGGACCACCCCATATGGCAATGAGCAGGTACATAGGGATGAGCATTGCCTCCCAGAAGATATAAAAGAGAATAAAATCAAGAGAGCAGAAGACGCCAATCATGGCGCTTTCCATAAGCAGAATACAGAACATGAATTCTTTGACCCTCTGCGCTATGGCTGTCCATGAACAGAGTACGCATAAAGGTGCAAGAAGTGTTGTAAGGAGTATCAAAAAGAGTGTAATACCATCGATGCCAAGGGCATAGTATATGGAATGGCCCGGGATCCATGGTTTATATTCACCAAACTGAAAGAGGTAAGTATCCGGATTAAAGTGGGCATATAGCAGAAGGGAGATAAGAAAATTTATTATACCTGTTATGAGGGCAATAACCTTTACCGCCCTTTCATGCTTTATAAAAAAGAGCAGGCATGCTCCAGCAAGAGGAATAAAGATAGTAGCAGAAAGGATAGGAAATGAAAGTTTATTCATAACAAGGTATTGTTCCATACGTTCTACCGCCTCATGTCCTTCCTAAAAAAATCCACAGGATTATAAAGAATATAAAAAGGGAGAAGCCAATGTATGCCTGAATTCTCCCTGTTTGAAGCCTTTTTACAATAGAACCTATGCCCCGGACAGTGGTTGCTGAACCATCTACAATACCATCAATGACCTTTCTATCTATGGTATTTGAAATTTCAGCATTCTTAAAGAGAAAGGATAGCCCGAGGGTACGGTAGAGTTCGCCCCATATAGCATCCACAACGCTTATAACCTTCTCATCAAACTTCATAAAGAGCCATGTACCTTTTCTGTAGAAATAATCCACATCAAGGTTGATCTTATCCTCCGGTGCAAGCTTGCCCACAAGAAGGAAAAAGACAAGGCCCGTGAATGAGAGTATCTGCAGTGTTTCCGCAAGATGGGAAAGGGTATAGGGATGATAGTGAACAGGATATGGAAGAAGGGCATAAAGGCTCTGGGGGTATATGCCGATGATGAAACAGAGGGCTGATGTTAAGCCCATAGACCAGAGCATATTCTTTGGTGGCTCTTTTACTTCTATTGCTGGCTCTTTGCTGAAGAAGGCAAAGTAGGTTACCTTGAGTCCAACGGACAGGAATGTACCGATACCGGCAAGGTTCATGAAAAGGAGGAGCCCGATCCTGCCTGACTCGTGTGCAGAGGCTACAACCATGGACTTGCTCACAAAACCACTGAAAAGAGGAAAGCCGGAGATAGAGACAGCACCTACAACATAGCAAATCATGGTAAGGGGCATGTATTTATAAAGACCTCCGAGTTTTGAGAGCTTTGCAGTGCCTGTCATATAGAGCACTGCACCTGCCCCCATGAAAAGGAGCGCCTTATAAAGTATATGGGCAAAGGCATGGGCACAGGCCCCGTTCACTGCCATCTCTGTACCAATACCCACACCAGCAACCATGTATCCTACCTGACTGATAATGTGGTATGCCAGAACTCTTCTCATGTCATTCTCAATCACTGCGTAGAAGACCCCGTATACAGTCATTGCAGTTCCAAGGATGGCAAGAATTTCAAAACCAGGGAAACCCCTTGCAAGGACATAGACCGCTGTCTTTGTAGTAAATGCACACATGAAGACCGCACCCTCCACGGTTGCCTCTGGATAGGCATCGGGGAGCCATGCATGGAGGGGTAATACCGCTGCATTGAGACTAAAACCTGCGAGAATAAGGTATTCAGCCAGTCCTGCCCCTTCCGGAAGAATCCTCTCAAAGGCAAGACCGCCGGTTTTGTAATAATAAAACATCATGCCTGCCAGAAAGCAGAGACCACCAAAGATATGCATTAGAAGGTATCTGAAGCCAGCATCTATGGAGCGTTTCTTTTTTCGATACCAGACGAGAAAGACTGAAGAGAATGCCATAATCTCCCAGAAGATAAAGAGCGATAGGTAATCCCCTGAGAATAAAGCGCCCAGTGAGCTACCCACATAGAAGAACCCTGCTATATGGTGGCCATCCTCTTTTACATGTAATGCATAGAGGGCACCAAGGAATGCCATGATGGTGAAGACCCAGGCAAAGACAAGGCTCAATTTGTCAACCCTGCCAAAGGTAACAGAGACATTCAAAAACTCGTATGTGCCAAAGATACCCTCGTGCATGAGGGCAACATCAATAATGGAAAGGAGGGGGATGAGTAGAATAAACCCCTTCTTCGCCTTTCCCTTAAAAAAGGGTAAGAGCAGAGCGCCTATGAAATAGAAGATTGCAGGGTGTACCCATCTATCCATAATAATCCACATCCTTTGAAAGAAAAATATGGGCTATACCCTTGGCGACCTTTATAAGCAGGAAACATCCCACTATACCGAAGATCGTCCAGAAGGCAGGTATATTGTCTATAAAATAATGACCATGCTCCACAAGATGAAGGAGAATATCATAGAGTACAAGCACAACGAGATAGGCAATGAGGGTATTCCTCAATGTCTTAATGTTGCTTCTTAAGAATTCTATATAATGTACAATCTTCATCTTTCCATCCTATGTCACAATTGTTCCTGTCTTCATGGCAGGAGCCTCCCGATGAGTCCTACAAAAAACTGGGGGAATATACCAATGACAACAGATATAAGGGAAGCTACAACAATGGGGACGACCATGGTCAGGGGGGCTTCTTTTATCTTATCCTTACTCCATCCGCCTGTGGCTCCCTGGAAAAATGCTTTGAAGGTAATGGGTGCAAAGTAGCCTGCATTCAGGATTGTACTTATCATAAGGATAACAACAATGGTCGTATTATGAATCCCCAGGGCTCCGTTGAGGAGGTACCATTTACTTATAAACCCGGCAACAGGTGGTGCACCGATCATACTTAAGGATGCAATGGCAAAAGCACCCATGGTAAAGGGCATGGCATAGCCAATGCCTTCCATATCACTTATCTTCTTTTTATGGGTGGCAACGTAGATAGCGCCGGCACAGAAAAAGAGTGTAATCTTGCTGAATCCATGATTGACAATATGGATAACCCCTCCAAGAACACCTGCTGGATCAAGGAGGGCAACACCAAGCACAATATAAGAAAGCTGGCTTACTGTTGAGTAGGCAAGCCGTGCCTTTAAATCATCCTTTGTCAGCGCAATAATAGAGGCTGTAAGAATGGTGAATGAGACAAAGTATGCAGTATAGATGCCAAGGTTGAGCCTGTGGAGCATCTCGATACCAAATGTAGAAAGCATGACCCGCGAAATACAGAAGACGCCTGCCTTTACAACAGCCACAGCATGAAGTAATGCGCTTACCGGTGTGGGCGCTACCATGGCTGACGGAAGCCAGTTGTGGAGTGGCATAATAGCAGCCTTTGCAAACCCTCCAATAAAAAGGATATAGGTAACAACAATCCATATATTGTCGCCACCTCTAATAAACACGCCATCCCTTATGCCATCTGCAAAATCGAGGTTCCCGGTAAATACATAGGTGAGTATTACAGCAGGTAATAAAAATCCCTTTGATGTGCCCATGAGATAGATAATATATTTTTTACCTCCCGCGTATGCCTCTTCATCCTGGTGATGGGCAACAAGGGGGTAGGTGAAGATCGTGATGATTTCATAGAAAAGATAGAGTGAAAAGAGGCTTCCTGAAAACGAAACGCCCTGAGCACCAAGTATGGCAATGGCAAAGCAGGTATAGTACCGTGTCTGGGCATGCTCATTGAGAGACCGCATATACCCGATGTTATAGAAGGTGGCAAATATCCATAACAGGGAGGATATGATACCGAAAATAAGGGAAAGGGCATCAACACGAAAATTAAGGTTAATACCCGGGGCAATGGTTGATAATGTATAAACGAGTGTATGGCCATTCATCACAGAAGGAACCATGGAGGCAACAGAGAAGAAGGTAAGGATAGAGCCAGCAACAGACCAGAATTCCCTTACATTCTCCCTTTTCCGTGATACAAGGATGAGGATGGAAGTAATAAGCACAATCACTACAGGTATAAGGGGTCTTATGGTCTCGCTATGCATATCTATTCTTTCAACTCCTTTAACTCTTCAGCTTCTATATGCTTGAATCTCCTGAAAATCACGATAATAAGTGCGAGTGCAATTGCTACCTCTGCTGCTGCAATTCCCATGATGAAGAGTGTAAAGACCATGCCATAGGGTGCTTGAGGAGCAAGAAATCTATTGAAGGCAACGAGATTCAGACCAGCACCATTCATAATGAGCTCAAGACAGATGAGCATGCCAATCAGGGTTCTTCTGAAAAGAAGGCCTCCAATACCACAGCAGAGAAGGAAAAGCGAAACAAAGAGGTAAATGTAGAGGTTATTATAAAGCAGCATATCTGTCATTTTCTATCCTTTGAAAAAATTGCAAGCATAAGAGCACCGATAATACTCACAACAATAAGAAGTGAAACAAGTTCAAAGGGAAATGTGAGCTTGTCAAAGAGGCTCCTCCCTATATCCTTCGTTGTTATCATGAATGCAGTGTCCTGCCCCCCCAGGAAAGAATGGAGTATAATGCGCATGAATAGCAGATATGTAAAGAGGGCAATAATCAGGGAAACAAGAAATTTTGTTACCTTAGACCATTCTGTAGGCTTTTTATAAAAAGGACCTGCAAGCATAATGGCAAAGACTATAAGTATTGCAACAGCGCCAACATATATGAGGATCTGCATCATGGCAATAAAGGGTGCATTGAGGTATATGTAAAGCCCTGCAATACCGAACATGGTTGCCACAAGACCTACCAGTGCATAAATGAGAGAACGGGCAATCACTGTTGTGAGGGCGCCACAAAAGGTTACAAAGAGTAAAAATATAAAAATCAGCTCACCCAATGTCACTCGCTCTTTCTCCTCTTCTCAAATTCTTTGACAAGGTCATAATAAAAATCCTCTCTTCTGTAACCCGCAGGATTATAGTCTGATGAGAAGGCAAGGGCATCAACAGGGCATGTTTCAACGCAGATACCGCACTGGCTACAGGTCGTAAAATTGAGTATATATTCTGTGACAGTCTTTGTCTTTTCACCCTCCTTCTTTTCTCCTTCTACCTTTTTTATAGAATGGGAGGGACAATTCCGTTCACACATACCGCAGACAATGCATCGTGTCTTATCCGGGTTCTTTTCATCTGCCACAAGCTTGGTGTGTCCTCTGAACTTAGGTGATATACTTAAGGTCTGTCTGGGATACTGGACTGTTACTGTCGGGCTTACAAATGCCTTTATGGTAACGCCCATACCTACCAGAAGAGAGACTGCACCTTTTACTATATCCCTGACAACCTTCATACGTCAGTAGTTCCCCTTACAATTGTTCATACTGGTTATTGGTACATTCCTGTTTCTTTTCATATTTTTAAAATCCCCCCTGTCACAAGCAGGTTGATAAAAGAGAGGGGTATGAGTATCTTCCATGAAAAATTTAATAGCTGATCAAACCGCACCCTCGGGAATGTCCATCTGAACCAGAGAATAACAAAGACAAGGCCGTAGGTCTTAACAAAGAACCATATAATGCCGGGCAACACTGGCCCTGAGTATCCGCCAAGGAAAAAGGTGGTTGCGATAGCACTCACGATAAAGATATTTGTATACTCCGCAAGGAAGAAGAGGGCAAACTGCATGCTCGAATACTCTGTATGAAAACCAGCAACAAGTTCGCTTTCTGCTTCAGGCAGATCAAAGGGTGTTCTATTTGTCTCTGCCACACCGGCAACAAAGAATATGAGAAAGGCAATAGGTTGATAGAAGACAAACCATAGCCCTTTCTGCGCCTCTACAATATCTTTTAAAGAAAAGGAATTTGCCATAAAAATCACTGCAAGGAGGGAAAGAAGAAGGGGTATTTCATAGGCTATGTTCTGTGCCACGCTCCTTACAGCACCAATGAGAGAGTACTTGTTATGTGAACCCCACCCTGCGATAAGTATGGAAAAGACAGATAAGGAAGAGAAGGCAAGGATTACAAGGATTCCCATATTGATATCTTTGACCTGTAATTGAGCGTCAAAGGGTATGACGATAAATGATACAAGAACAGGGATGAAGATGAGTATCGGGGCAAGGTGATATAAAGGTTTTGCCACATCCTTTGGCACCAGAAGTTCCTTTGCCAATAGTTTAAAGGTATCTGCAAAGGGCTGTATAAGGCCGTATGGTCCTACCTCCTTTGGCCCTATCCTGCGCTGCATATGACCTGCTACCTTTCGTTCAGCCCAGGTGAGGAGAATCGCATTCACCACAACAACAATAAGGACACCGATAAGTCCTGCAATTGCCCTTACTGTTTCCTCACCTACGAGTGCAATAATATCTGTAAGTCTCTCCATCCTTTTTACCTATCTATCTCAGGCACAACAATATCATAACTTCCAAGCACCGCTATGGCATCAGCAATGAGAAGCCCCTGTGACAGGTATGGAAAGGTCATGAGATTGGAATAGGATGGTACCCTCCATCTCATCCTGTAAGGCACATCGCTGCCATCGCTTACAATATATACACCTGCCTCACCCCGTGACGATTCCACAGCGTGGAAGAGGTCGCCCTGAGGTGGTTTGAGCTTCTTGGGCACCTTATCAGTCTTATACGGGCCTGAGGGCAGATTTTTAACTGCCTCCTCTATGATGTTAAGGCATATCTCCATCTCTGCCATCCTTACCATGTACCTGTCCATGCAGTCGCCTGTTTCTCCTCCTGGAATCCTGAAGTCTATCCTGTTGTAGGCAGCATAGGGTTCAACCTTCCGTATATCGTATAGGATACCACTTCCTCTGATTGTGGGACCTGTACATCCATATTTCCGTGCTACCTCAGGTTTTAAAATCCCGATACCAGTAACCCTGTTTATAAAAATTACATTTTTGGTAACGAATTTTTCGTACATCAAAAGTCTTTCACGCATCCGCTTGATGAATCTCTTTGTACCTTCGATAAAATTATCATCCACATCATTATAGAGCCCACCAAATCGGAAATAACAGTATGTAAGCCTGGAACCTGTTATGGCTTCAAGTATATCAAGAATATTTTCCCTGTCGTCAAAGGCATATAGAAACGGGGTTAATGCACCGAGGTCTGCAGGGAAGGCACCAAGCCAGAGCAGGTGGCTTGCAATCCTGTTCAATTCACAGGTAATGGTTCTCACGTATTGGGCACGCTCAGGAACTTCTATACCACAGAGCTTTTCCACAGCCGCTACATGGGCAAGGTTAAGGAGAAGAGCACCAGGGTAATCAATTCGTGCAGGGTTAGGAAGAAACTGACTATAATTCCTGTTTTCTGCCATCTTTTCCTGCATCCTGTGGAGATAGCCAAGCACAGGGTCAGCATGCACAATATATTCCCCATCCATTTTAAGAACGACCCTCAAGACTCCATGGGTACTTGGATGCTGGGGTCCAAGATTTACTAAAAAGCTATCTTCTTCCTCCTCTGGTTTAAAAGAATTGAGCAGCCCTTTCGCCTCTTCACTGACAGGGATTTTATTTTTTCGTAAGGGGTAGAAGTCAATACCATCATGGAGAAAGAGGTATATGAGGTATGGGTGTCCCTCAAAATAGACACCGAAGAACTCATGTATCTCCCGTTCATACCAGTGTGCTATGGTATAGATATGGGAAATGGTAGGGGCTGAAGGCTTTTCAGGTTCGAGTTTAAGGGCAACCTTTACACGGCACAGGGTATGATAGGTATTGAAAAAATAGACAAGTTCAAGATACTCCACATAATCAACACACAATAGGTCTTCAAGATAAAAGCCCTTCCTGTCAAAATATTCAACAACCTTTATAAGGCTACCTTTATCTATGGCTATGGCAAGATGGTAGCCCTTCTCAGCATAGGAAGCTTCTATTGCCTCTACGCCTGCCAGTTCTTTTTTTATCTCTTCCAGGGTCTCTCTTACCATTTCTTTTCAGGTACAGGGAACCTTCTACTCCCTGTAATCTTCTCCTCAAGCTT
>DHGO01000148.1 GCA_002402795.1 Deltaproteobacteria bacterium UBA4796 | reverse complement strand
GCTTCCTTGCCTCACGACGGTTTGCCTGGGAAAACCCGACACCATGCTCTAATGACATATCTGGATTCATACTGCCCTTCTTCTAAAGATGGGGTCTCTTCCTCGCATGCCTGAGACCTCAATGAGGTTCTTGCGCATAAGCTCCTTACAGTACAGGAAGATTGTATCCTTTCTCATTGCAAGCCTCTCTGACAGGAGAGGGATTATCTCTTCTACGGATAGGGCTTCAAGAACTCTCGCCCTTTCAAAGGTACTATTTAGAAGGCGCATGAAGATAATGGAGAACTGACGTTCTGTAAATTTCTCTTTATAGACATTACCCTCTTTCAGGACATCCTTTCTGTCAAGGAGCCTTTTCAATCTTTCTGCCCCTTCAGGGTCGTATATCCCTATGAATTTTAGTTTCTCCTCTATCTCCATAGCTTTAAACCCTCTCATTTTTTCTTGTTTTATCTATAACCCTATCTACAGGAATGATATGGCCGCGTGTGCCTTTCATCGTACCTGAAAGAGCCAGTTCGTATATCTCTGTTAGAAAAAGGACTGGCAGGTTTTCTTTTTCCCTTCCAAGGTAGGGTAAGAGGTCAAGGTTCATCTGGCAGAGGGGGCATGGTGTGACAATGGCATCGGCGCCAACGGATAAAGCCATATCCATAATTCTATTCGACAGCTGCAATGTTATCTCTTTGTGGGTAAGGGTCTTACTCGCACCACAGCACTCCATCTTATAAGCCCAGGGGACAGGTTCCACACCAGAAGCCCATAGCAGGGCATCCATGCTTGTGGGCGCTTCCTTATCATCAAAGGGTTCTATGTTCATCATTCTTGTCAGAACACACCCGTAATAAGGAACTACCCTGATTGAAGAGAGGTTATAACTCCTATCCTTTGAAATCCTTTCGATACCCACATAATCGAGCAATACCTCGATAATGTTTTTCACCTGAACCATCCCTGTGGCTCTTAAGGGCTTGATGACCTCATTTATCTCTTCCCTTTTCTTTCTATCCTGTCTCATTATAGTATTGGTAATGATAGACCTGTTATAGCATGCTGAGCAGGGTACAAAGAGCGGGTATCCTGCATCTTCAGCAATGGCAAGATTCCTTGCTGTAAGTATGTGCATGAGCCTTTCATCAATCGTTGGAGCAACAGAAGCACCACAACAGGACCAATCCTCAAGTTCCTTGAGTGCTATGCCATAAAAAGAAAATACAGTCTTAAAAGAATCTTCATAGAACTTACTTGAAGTCTTTAAAGAACAACCAGGATAATAGGTAAGGGTAATGATAGTCTTAATCCTCTCTTTTTCTTAGCAGTCCTTTCAGTACCCTGCGTCCCTTGATAGCATGAGGCAAAACCCCTATCCTTCCTCTCAAAAAGAGACCTAACCCCATTCTAAAATCGCTTAAAAAATCTCTTCTCTTTATTTTGTATCTGATGATTGTGCCCCCTTCATAGAGACGACCGTGCCTATTCACGCTCTCCATAAAGATTTCATCAAACTGCCAGGTATCCTTTTCAGCCTCTTTCCCTTCTTTTACTGCTATCTTTCTTAAGGCCTCAAAGACACGGGCAATATCTATGTTATTGGGACATCTCACGCTGCATGTAATACACTGGAGGCACACCCAGATTGTCTTTGATGTAAGGACCCTATCCCTGTTGCCGAGGATGATATGACGTATAATACTGTGAGGGTATATGTCCATCATAGAAATAACAGGACAACCCACAGTGCACTTATAGCACTGGAAGCATGTGGATATGCTCTCCCCGGTTACAGACTCTATCTCCTGTAAAAATTCGAGGCCCTTCATGGTATCCTTATTGGTCTTTATCGTTTTACATAAATACTATATCAATATTTAAGTGTAAGATAAAATGTCCTGGTATTCAACTGGCATCCATTTCTCATTTATCATAAGTGCCCCATTGGCAAGTATGGATAGCTTTACAGCGCCTATGGTGCGATAAACCTCCTCTGGTTTACAAAGCCTGCCATTGCAGGTAAGCAAATCTCTCACAATAGATATACCAAAGAGGCGTTCGTTCTCTTTCAAATAGGGCAGGATAAGCCCCCAATCCTGTTCGGTAAAAGGTAATATCTCTCCACCATTGAGTTGTTCTGGAACAATCTTCATATATGGGTCTCTTATAAATATTGCACCCCCTGATGCAAGCGAAAAAAGATTGGAGCCAGGATAGGGTGTCTCCTGGGAGATAAGGTTGCCCTGCTCATCAAAAGCCAAACCGTTTAAGATAACAAATCCCCCTCCGTTATAAGGGTCTCCTGCCATGAAGGATTCAGCGAGAAAATCAAGGGCTGTACCATTTATAACAACCCGTGGCTTTCCTGCTGCATTGATGAGGGGTCTTCCAGCAGCATTACCGAGTACATAGACCTCACCACCCTTTGCTCCATACATGAACGTCTGTCCCACATCACCATAAACAACAAGTTTACCGGATTTCATTATCTGCCCGAGCTGGTCCTGTCCATTGTTATGGACATACATTTCAAGACCATCTATCCCTGATGCGAGATAGTCTCCTGTTGACCCATAGGCATCTATTCGCACACCCTGTGTATTTGGACCAAGGCCACAACCTAAAAAACGTTGACCTTTATTATTAAAACAGATGAATCGTTTCCAGCCCATTCTATATGCCTCTGAGATGAGGTGTGCAAATGAATCATCCCCTTCAGGAGGGAATTGGCCTGCATCTGCAACGAGTATGCCTTCTCCGTTGTGAGGCGGACAAAGATTACCTCTACTTTTAAAATCAATACGCCTGTAATATCCTCCTCCATTATCAGAGTTGAGGAGGGGCAAAGAAGTAAAAATGGAATCAAGCGTAGCTGTCACCATCTGCAGTATTGAGCGTCGTCTCATACTTCCTATATTGTACCGTCTATCAAGCAAAAGTGTGAGGAGTTGAATCATATTGCCTTTCATCAGGTCATTACCTGCCAGATATCGTAATACTGCCAGTACCGCTTCTATATATCCATAGCCTCTCTCAGGCATATCTTCTATGAGCCACATAAATGTCTCTTCTGTGCAATCCTTTTCTAATTCCTCTTTGAGCCTTTTTTCAAAAGACCTTTCAAGTGTCAGAGGGGGAAGTTTTCCCGTAGAATCCCGTGGAATCTGGTTTCGGGGTACATCAATGGCATGGCCAAACTTATCATGACAGGTGAGAGTCATGGCACTGTCTTCTGATTTCTTAATGGTAAAGATAAAGGCGCCACCATCCGTATAACTTCCACCACGGGCATTCCAGTAATTGTCAGCAATAGTACCAAAACGGGGGTCCTCTTTTGCAAGGCTCATGAGTGTTGCATCAATTGCCTGCTTCTCAGAACAGATGAGACCTATCTCTACATCCCCTTTCTGTAATGCAAAGACCTGTGGTCTGAGCATTGCAGTATCTGTAATACCAATAAGCTGGTATTGCCTGTCTTTCACATCTGTTCTTGCAATAATAAAGAACCACGGTCCATCAGGTGAGCCATGTATGTGGGTTGCCTGTATTTGCCGGTAGATACGTTGTTTTTCGACTGGTAAGGCATCAAAATCCATCTCTGTTGTTGGTGCTAAGGCTTCAATAATATACTCCAGCGGATATCCATAGACCCTGTTCAAAAGGTCAAATACCTGTACAGAGACTTCGGTATCTGTGAGGAATAGAGGGTAGATATTACGTTGCTTGAGATACTCTGTAACAGAATAATAGTTTGCAAAGTCTCCATTATGAACCAATGCCTCATCAAGACCGATAAATGGATGGGCACCTCCTGGATGCCATACGCGGCCCTTGGTTGGATAACGCTGGTGGGCTATCCAGATATGGGCATCAAAATCTTCAAGCCTGTAATACTGAGCTACCTGCTCGGCATAACCCACAATCTTGAGTATCATCATGTTCCTGCCATGGGAAAGGACAAAGGCCCTCTTTTCACCGAGGGGGCTATAAAAGGCAAGGTTGAGCTGATAGGTATTCTGATAGACAAACTCCTCTTCTACCATGTTAAGAGGAAGGCCATTAAGCTTACGCTCCTTCTGGAAATGTGCAAGCACATCATGTTTTACACGGACGAAATATCGTTTCACCGCCGGTGGTTTTATTTCAAGTCCTGGTATATCCCTGTAATCATCGAGAGTATCAACGAATGCTTCATGATCAATTTTGAAATGGGGCAGGATAAAACGGCGCTCTATCTCTGGCAAGACATGCTCGTCAAGGAATGCAACCTGGAGGAGAAAATCATTCTCAAGCGTATCCTGGTCAACTCCCAATCGGGCAGGGTTTAATCCCACGGCTGCAAGGCCTCCACCCTTTCCATTACCACGATTATGCATCCTAACCGATGGCTCGTATATATGTCTTCCGCTTACAGGAATATTACAGGCAAAACCTATGACACCGCAACCACCTTCTTCCATCTCGGTCTCTTTTTGAAGAACCCTTTTCTCAGCCTCCTTGAAATATCTACGGCTTTTTATTATTGTCCGTGCTATGTAGCTGTATCTCATAGATAACCTTATTACCTGTTTCACTCTTTTCTCATTTTAGTCCAGATACCCTTTTATCTCTTTCTCTTTTATATAGTCCAGATGGGCAAGTACATCGAATCGGCCTACAAGTTCTGTAACGCTTCTCATTCCCAATCTTTTGAGGATTTTAATTAACTGACTTCGCCATGCCATATACATGTTAATTATTCTTTGTGTCCCCCATTCTATGTCTATAGCTTTAGCAAGCTCCTCATCAGTTGTGGCAATACCACGGGCACAACCTCGACCTGATTCACAATGATGGCATCGTATACATTCAAGGGCTACAAGGTCTGCAGTCCCAACAGAAATACCATCAGCTCCCATGGCAATAGCCTTTGCCATATCATAGGCTGAACGAATGCCCCCGCTTGCAATGATCGTTATCTTATCCCGAATGCCTTCTGCAAGCAGAAACTTATGAACCTTGGGAATGGCATATTCAACAGGCATTGCAATATTCTTCTTTGCAATATCAGGCGCTGCACCTGTTCCACCATAACTTCCATCAAGCTGGATGATGTGGGCACCTGCATAGTAACTACCAACAGCAACCATATCCACATCAGTAGGTGTGGATACCTTGACAGATATAAGCGCCCTGGGATTTACTTCTTTAATCCAGTCCACGTGTTTTTTGTGGTCCTCAACAGAATAGACGCTGTGAAATGGAAAGGGTGAAAAAAGGGCACTGCCTGCAACTGCTTCACGCATCTGTGCTACCTGTGGGGTTACTTTGTCCCCAAGGAGATGACCACCCAGTCCTGGTTTTGCACCCTGGGCATACTTAAATTCAACGATACGCACACGTTTGATTGTATCCTCCCGCACACCAAAGAGCCCTGTTGCAACCTGCGTTATAATATGGTCATCATAGGGGGTAAGTTCTTCAGGATAACCACCTTCACCTGTTGAGCAGAATGTCCCCAATGCCACTGCTGCTTTTACCCGTGAAAGCATGGTTTGAATACTCACAGAACCAAAGGACATGCCTGCAAGGTAAAAAGGAACAGGGATGGACACTTGCGGACGGTTATCACCTGAGCGATTCAATGCAAGTGCCGTTGATACTCCTTCATCAGCTATCTCAGTACGTTCTTCGCGGGGAAAAATAAAACGAATCTTATCAAAACCACCATTTGAGTCACCTGTTTTATAATTCAAATCCTGATGTGGAATACAGCCTGTTTCAGCCATATACCAGGTTGATGCAAGGAGTTCTGCTGGCCATCGCCTGTCTCCCAAGGCCTCAAATGAGGGATTGCGTCTTATAAAAATTGCCTTTTCAGGACATCTGTTAACACAATAAAAATCATTCTCTGAACATGAAGACCCGGGACAGAAATGTTCACGGGAAACTCGTGGCTGTTTTAAACCATTTGTAAAAACATTATAGGGACAGAGGCTTATACATAACCCGCAGTTAGTGCAGGTCTTGTGTATGGTAATACGGTATTTACTAATAGCATTGCGAAAGCGACCTGGCATCTCCTGTACTGGAGGAAACTGGAATGGATCTATGCCCTGTTCCATAGCCTTACCTGCTGTTACCCATGGTGGCAAAAAATTCCTGCTCAAGTTCCTCAAAAAACATGCTACGCCCCATCTCACCACGGAGACGTCTTACCTCACGCATGCCCACTGCACCCAATATTTCGAGAAGTTGATTATGCCATCCACCTATCAGGTTCGTGATTCTCATTGCGCCCCAGAGGGGGTCAATCCCTTCAAGCTCCACCGGACAGGGTATCCCCTCTTTGCAACGACGACATACCCTGCATTCCATAGCCACAAGCAAAGGTATATCTATCGTCACTGCATCAGCACCACAGATGATGAGCTTTGCCATATGTTCTGCCATTGCAATACCGCCACCACCAATAAGCGTCACCTGATCTCTTATCCCCTTCTCCACGAGGAAGAGGTGAAT
Source organism: Deltaproteobacteria bacterium UBA4796 (assembly GCA_002402795.1). Lineage (GTDB taxonomy): Bacteria > Desulfobacterota > Syntrophorhabdia > Syntrophorhabdales > Syntrophorhabdaceae > UBA8905. Next base: position 7,651 of record DHGO01000148.1, on the reverse strand, counting down.
ATCTTTCATCCTGTCTGCTATGAAAAAGGGATTGCCTCCCCATTCCATACCATATTCATCTGCAACAAGATGGATAACCTCAACACCATCTGTAGCAAGCTGAAATACACGTTCAGGCGCCTCTGCACTTAAAGGTAATTTCACCATGACAATGAGCTCACTATTTATCTCTTTCAGCCACTCCTGCAGGGCTTTTGTTTCTCCGCTATCAGGGATTTCAACCATTCGAAGCATCTGGAAAAACCCTTTGTCTCTATGATGTGGTATGCCTTCAATAAGAAGAATTATATGGGAAAGAAATTCTTCCATGTCATGCTGGAGATACGATTCCTCGATACATACAAAAGTGCCCAGAGATCGAGCGCCATGAAGGAATGCCTTTATAATCTTATCATCCGGGGGTGACCAGGGCAGGATGTCAAACATTATGGGCAGGGGTATCTCAATGAGCGGCGGTATCTGTGAGATAAGGCCGCCATCAGGTGCAAATTCTAAAGCCATCAATTTTCGTCCTATATCAACTGTAGTGCTTATATATTCACGTCCATGGATGCCATCCCTTGTGGGCCTTACTATTTCAGACATATCCGTCCACATAGCATCAAACCCCTTGCCAGAAAAGGGGCCACCATAGCCTCCACCTGATACAGGTATACGCCCTGTTTCAGCCTGGAACCAGAGAGACGATATAATCTCAGGTGTCCAGTAACTATCGCCTAAGGCTCTGTAGACTGGATTAATACCCTTATGAATGAGTCTATTGGGACAATTCTGGACACAACGAAAACAATCCTTACACATACTATCGAGGGAATCGAGCATCTGTCTTGTATCAAGACCTCGTTTTTCATAGACCTTGTAAACACAATCCTTCTTCACGCAACGGGCACATTTCAAACACCCCTCCTCCCATGCTATCACACCTGACCGCGTAATAGCAGGGAAACGGTTAGGAACTACTTTGGTGTGAATATGGTACCTCCCGGGCATTTTCCTGTTCCTTTTAGACTGCAGGTCTTGGATAAAGCCCTGCTTCTTCTACCAGCCGTGGGACAATCTCCTCCCACTCAATAGCCATAATATGAATACCCTGAATACCCTTAATCTCTTTCAGTACCTCAATAGTCTCAATGGCAATCTTAATCCCTTCCTCACGTTGATTCTTTGCTGCCACGGATTTCATTCGCATTATCATATGGTCAGGGATGTCCATCCCTGCAACCTTTGTATTCATGTATTGTGCCATGGAAGCGGATTTCATAGGGGTAATACCGCCTAAGATGTAAACCTTTTTATCGATACCCCTGTCTTGCACCTGCTTCATCCATTCCTTAAAACGTGCAATATTATAAATACACTGGGTCTGAATAAATTCAGCACCAGCCATAATTTTCTTCTCAAGACGTAAGACCCGATACTGAAAGGGGTCTGCAAAGGGATTTTCTGTAGTACCAATAAAAAGGTCTGGTGGTTGTATTAGCACATCTCCACCTATAACCTTACCTTCATCTCTCATGGAACGTACTGTCTGTATCAACTGTATAGAATCTATATCAAATACCCCTTTAGCCTCCCTTTGATTCCCGAATGATTGGTGGTCACCGGATAGACAGAGGATGTTGCGGATACCAAGGGCAGAGGCACCCAATACATCTGATTGGAGTGCTATACGATTGCGATCACGGGTAACCATCTGAAGCACAGGGTCAAGACCCTCTCTTTTAAGAATAGCACATGCGGCCAGACTGCACAGACGGACAACACCTGTCTGATTGTCAGTTACATTGACACTATCCACATACCCCTTGAGAATATTACCTTTCTTCTGGATAACATCAGGGTCAGCACCTTTTGGAGGGCCACATTCAGCAGTAACTGCAAAATGACCATTCATCAGAACCTTCTTCAGATTGCTTTCAACTTCCACTTCTCTGGTCCTCCCTCTCTATCTTCCGTGGCCCCTTTCCTTCATATTTCGACCAGTCGACAGGTGGAAAGATAGTTTGCAGAAGGTCAATCTGTCCTCTCCCTTCAAGACGGTCAATAATCATTTGCCATGCGCAAGGGGTATCAGGATTCGTTTCACAGACCCCATTCTTTGAACCACCGCAGGGTCCATTCAATAGCCCTTTTGCACACCTGGTAAGAGGGCATACACCAGCAAAATACCCGAGCTTACAATCCCCACAGGCTCGACAGTTTTCAATCCACAGGCCTGTCTCCTTTGTTTCACCGATAAACTTTGTATTGAGACCAGGTAATACTGGCATCTTGGGGAATAACCCAGCAACAGCCTGGACACCTGCACCACAGCCAAGGGAAAGGATTGCATCATAGTGGTCAACAAAACCTGTAAGCTCGTTAATAAATTCATAGACGCATTGTCTATCGATTGTTACCTCCCCAACCTCGATCTTTCGACCCTTCAATCTTGCATCCATACGAAGGGCTGAACTCAGAAGGGCTACTTCCTTCTCTCCACCTGCAGCACATTCAGCAACACATGTTCCGCACCCGACAACAAGAATCCTTCTGAAAGGATTCAACATTGCTTCAATCTCAGTTATGGGTTTTCTTTCTGCAGTAATCATTTACTTCTCCCTATCAATCGTCCACCTGCAAATTATGCCCGTTCCATTGTATTGGTAACATATCATTCCCCGCTATTGCCTCCCTGACCAATATGTCTATGGAGACAGGTGCATCTATCTTTTTGGATATTAATACTATTCGTTTCCTTTCCAGACCAATCTCTTCTATAAGCCCCTGTGCATAGTTGACACGTTTTTTAGCGCGTATATTTCCTTCACCATATCGACAGTCACCCTCACCGCAGGTGAGGAGGTACGCCATATCTGCACCTGATTCAATAGCCTTGAGAAGGTGAAGAGGCTCTATACGGCCACTGCAGGGGATGGGGAAAAACCGTATGTGTGAACCAAACTCCTTCTCAAGGCAACGCCTGTTTATATCCTGCCTGGCATCCAGTTGCTGGCAGAAAAATATAGCAAAAACGGGCCCTTTCTTTTGCTGAGCCATTGATATATACTCCACCCCTTTATTCTATAAGGTCTTCAATAGCCCTTTCAGACCTTTCAATCCAGAAAAGGGACCTTTTTCTATCTGAAAGAAGCATGTCTTCTGCAAGGACATTTACTGCATCCCGTATATAAAGGGACAATTCTATACATCGTTTAAAATTCTGAAGAATGGTAAAGGATTCCTTTCTATACTTTTTAATTATCTTGTTTGTATCTTTAAGTATCTTTTCTAAACCCTCTTTTTCCATCTCATCCTTCATCCATACCTTAACCATTTCATAAGTAACCTCAATATGAAACTGCAACCCATAAGCATAATCACCTATTCTAAATGCCTGATTTTTGCATCTCTTTCCTCTTGCAAGGATGGGAATACCATCAGGCAGTAGAAAGGTATCCTCATGCCACTGGAATACTGTAATCCGTTTACCTGAACCCTGGAAGAGGGTATCATGTTTTCCCTCATTCGTTAGTGTTACCTCATACCATCCCATTTCTTTCTTTGGTGCCTTTATTACCTTACCGCCACAGGACTTCGCAAGAAGCTGGGCGCCCAGGCACACACCTAAAAAGGGTATTCCATCTATAATGAGCTTTGTAATAAATCTATCCTCCTCTTTAAGAAAAGGGTATCTTTCCTCTTCATAGACATTCATAGGACCGCCCAACATAACGACTGCAGCAATATTATCAAGACTATCAGGCAATGGTTCATGCTTCCATAGTTCTATAGTTTTTATGCCCCACCTTTCAGTTTTGAAGAATTCCCCTATAAACCCGGGGCCTTCATTTTCAACGTGCTTTATAATAACGATGGTTCTCTCCATTTGTCTGCCTCTCTTAGCAGGGTAAATATGTTTTATGCTTTTTATATATCAAAGTAGAGATAAAATTCGTATGGGTGCGGACGTAAACGAACAGGGTCTATTTCAGCCTCCCTTTTGTATGCGATCCATACATCTATGACGTCTTCGGTAAAGACATCATCACGGAGAAGGAATCCATAATCATTCTCAAGGGCAGCAATAGATGCTTCAAGAGAGCCCGGTACTGTAGGAACCTTTGCGGCCTCTTCGGGGGTCATGTCATAGGTATTCACATCTGTTGGCTCGCCTGGGTCAATCTTATTGATAATGCCATCAAGCGCTGCCATGAGCATGGCTGCAAAGGCAAGATATGGATTTGCTGTATTGTCTGGAGGTCTGAATTCAATCCTTTTTGTCTTTGGATTGTCAGAATAGACAGGTATTCTCACTGCAGCCGAACGGTTTCGTGCTGAATATACAAGATTCACCGGTGCCTCATAACCAGGTACAAGTCTCTTGTATGAGTTGGTTGTGGGGGCGCAGAAGGCAAGAAGTGCTGGCGCGTGTTTCAAAAGACCACCAATAGCATACTTTGCCACCTGGCTTATACCAGCGTATCCTTTTGCATCATAGAATATGTTTTGACCTTTACTCCAGAGCGAGAGGTGGGTGTGCATGCCAGAACCATTGTCACCGAAGAGTGGTTTTGGCATAAATGTTGCTACCATATTCTGTTTTCGCGCCATGTTCTTAATGATATACTTGTAGAGGAGACACTGGTCTGCTATTTTTACCAGCGTATCAAATTTCATATCAATCTCACACTGACCTGCTGTTGCCACTTCATGGTGATGGACCTCTATCTTTATTCCAGCTTTAATCATGGCAAGGATTATCTGACTCCTTAAATCCTGGAGAGAATCATGGGGAGGAACAGGAAAATATCCTTCTTTATAACGGGGTTTATAACCGAGATTTGGTTTTTCATCCCTGCCAGAGTTCCATTCACCTTCGATGGAATCAATGAAGTAATAGCCACTGTTTACTGTCTGGTCAAAACGGATATCATTAAAGAGAAAAAATTCCATCTCCGGTCCCCAGTAACTTGTGTCAGCAAATTCTGTAGCCTTGAGGAATAACTCTGCCTTTTTTGCAACATACCGTGGATCCCGTGTATACGGTCTCTTTGTGAGGGGGTCATAAATGTCACAGATGATACTTAACGTAGGCACCTCACATGCAGGGTCTAATATTGCTGTTTTCGGATCAGGTAAAAGTATCATGTCTGATTCCTGGATCTTCTGGAAGCCCCTTATGGATGAGCCATCAAATCCAATACCCTCCTCCCAGATGCTCGTTACCGGGTCGTCTATCTCTGTCAATTCAGACGAAGGAATAGAAAAATGTTGCCACAATCCTGGCAGGTCGTTGAACTTAAGGTCAACAATCTCAATATGATTTTCTTCAATTAATCGTGAAACATTCTTTATATCGCTTTCAGTAGCTGCACCATTCCAGCGAAATGACCCTTTACCCTTTTGTCTCTCAATCGTTTTCATCATCTTCCTCCTTCATGTATTTTCAAGGTTTCCGTGTGTCATTAAATGACTTATAAATCCAATTTTACTAATATGGCATTCTTTACTGTGAACGACGATGTTCAACTCTTATTTGATAATACTCTACGGTGAGCAAGGTGGAGAATATTTACACACCAATGTGTAACAGTTGCACTATTATAGTATAAGTAAAACATTTGCCTCTATGGTAACTCCCATATCCTTCATTTCACAAATAGTATTCCCTATCTACCCGATTGCCATACCCCCCTTTCTTTTTTGCCCCGGCCAATAGCATGCGGAGGGGGAGGGGTTGCAGACTTGCGAACTCTAATGCCAAAACCGGGGCTAATAATCTGTCAGATTGCCGCTACACCTTTTTCGCCTGTACGTATTCTAATCACCTCTTCCAAAGAAGATACAAAGATCTTGCCATCGCCAGGCTTACCATCTCTTGCCTTTTCAATTATTGTATTTACAGCCTTCTCAAGTATATCATCAGGCACAACCACCTCAATTTTTGTCTTGGTGAGAAAAACCGCTTCATACTCAGTCCCTCTGTATGTTTCGGTATGGCCCTTCTGTCTTCCAAAGCCCCTTACTTCCAGCACAGTCATGCCCTGGACCCCTATTTTCATAAGGCCGTCCTTTACGTCATCAAGCTTATGCGGTTTGATTATGGCTTCTATCTTTTTCATGACATCCTCCTGCCCTATATTTGTGTCTTACGGATAGTGAAATCCGGATATGCGGTGACCGCTACCTCTGTTTGATCAAGACCCTCAATTTCAACGTCTTCAGAGACCCTCATCGGGATTATCTTGTTCAGTATTCTGAAGAAGACATACATTACCACAAAAACGAAAATGAAATTTGTAAAGACACCCACTATCTGTGCGCCGAACTGCGAGGCATCGCCATAAAACAGGCCCCTTACAGTATTCGCAACGCCGTTTAAGCCGTCTCCATAGGTGCCGTCCGCGAAAAGTCCCAGCGAAAGAAGTCCCCACGCACCATTGGCGCCATGCACTGATATAGCCCCAACAGGGTCGTCAACCTTCAGCACGCGCTCCACAAAGAATACACTTATGCATAACAGTACGCCGGCGACGGCGCCAATTGTAACAGCGGATACGGAGTTTACAAAAGCGCATGGCGCGGTAATAGCCACAAGCCCGGCGAGCATGCCGTTCGCCGCCATTGACACATCAGGTTTGCCGTAGAATATCCACATGTAGAGCATCGCAAAAAAGGCGCCTGATGCCGAAGCAAGCATCGTGTTTGTTGCAATAACGCTTATTCTCAGGTCACCGCCCGCTAAAGTCGATCCCGCGTTGAATCCGAACCATCCAAAGGCAAGGATGAAACATCCGAGGACTGCCATGGGAATATGATGGCCTGGTATCGCATTCGGCTTTCCATCCTTATTATATTTTCCAAGCCGCGGGCCAAGCACCATTGCCCCGGCCAGGGCCGCAACGCCGCCCGTCATATGGACGACAGAAGAACCTGCAAAGTCAAGCGTCCCGTGTCCAAGACCGAAATTCTTACCTATTTGTGAAAGCCAACCGCCTCCCCACACCCAGTTTGCATACATGGGATATGTGAACATGCCGATAAAAAAGGCAAAAATGACAAAGCTCTTAAATGACCACCGTTCAGCCATAGCGCCTGTTGGAATTGTTGCCGCTGTGTCCATAAAGACCATCTGGAAAAGAAACAATGCAAAGATCGCCGCATCGTATGCGACCCCTGAAAGAAAAAACCCCTTTGTCCCGAAGAGACCGAAGTCCTTTCCGAAAAGATGTATGACAAATTCCCCGTCAAGGCCCCCTGTCCCGCCAGCAAGGCTTGCCACACCGCCGACACCACCCATCTGGAGGGCAAACCCACATATCCAGTAACCGAGCATAGCTATGCCGTAGACCATAAAGTTCATAGCCATCGTGTGGCCGGCATTCTTCGCCCGTGTAAAACCGGTCTCGGCAAGGGCGAATCCTGCCTGCATAAACATAACGAGAAAACCACAGATAAGCGTCCAGACAAAGTTGATCGCTATTCTGTTGTGTCCGACCACGTCTGCCAGCTTTGCAGCCAGCGGCTCATTCATGGCAAGATTTTTCAAATCATCGGCAGTGGGGGCATTTGGAGAGGCGCCTACCACCTCTGTCGCTCCCCCTGTCTTTGCGCCTGTAGGGTCAGTCTCGCCGGCAAGGCTCGCAACTGCCAATCCCAAAATCATAAC
>DHGO01000126.1 GCA_002402795.1 Deltaproteobacteria bacterium UBA4796 | reverse complement strand
TCTCATATGTAATGGACGAGTACATATGATTGACTCACAGCAATAATCCTGATAATTTATTATATCCATGAAAAACGAATCAGGCTGGAAGAACAAGTCAAAGGAAAAAATCGAACACATCTTTGCATTCTGTGAGGAATACAAGACCTTCCTCAACAGGGCAAAAACAGAGAGAGAGGCAGTTACCTGTATCAAAGAATACCTCATCCAGCACGGGTTCAAGGAAGAGACTCATGCGCACAAAGTCTTTCGTATCAACAGGGGCAAGGAGGTCATTGCCTTTTCCCGTGGGAACTTATCTCCTGAAGAAGGATTCAATATCATTGTTGCCCATATTGATGCACCAAGGCTTGACCTCAAACAGAGCCCCCTCTACGAGGATGTAGGGCTTGCCATGCTCAGAACCCACTACTATGGTGGCATAAAGAAATATCAGTGGGTTGCCATTCCCCTTGCGCTCCATGGCGTTATTGTAAGGGCAGATGGTACATCAATACATATTGCTGTGGGAGAAGGGAGTGATGAACCTGTCTTTGTCATTGATGACCTTCTACCCCATCTCTCTCGAAAGGTACAGGATGAGAAAAAACTTTCTGAAGCCATAGAAGGTGAAAAGCTTACCCTTCTATTCGGGAGCATGCCACTCGCTGATGAGGAAAAAGAGGCAGTAAAAAAGTATATTCTTCAGGTACTCAATGAAAAATACACCATTGTAGAGGATGATTTTATCAGTGCAGAGATTGAGATTGTCCCTGCCTTTAAAGCCAGGGATGTAGGTATTGACCGGAGTATGATTGGTGCCTATGGACAGGATGACAGGGCATGCGCCTTTACACTTCTCAAGGCACTATGCGATACGAATAACCAGCAACACCCCTGCATTGCTATTTTTACAGATAAGGAAGAGGTAGGCTCAGAAGGAAATACAGGTTTGAAATCAAATTTCTTCCAGATATTTCTCTACGATATCCTAACAGGCATGAACATGAAAAACGATGAGGCATTTATGAGAAAGATACTTTTTCTTTCAAGAGCCCTTTCTGCTGATGTAAATGGCGCTTTTAATCCTACATTCCAGGATGTCCATGAAAAACAAAATGCCTGTTACCTTGGCCGCGGTGTCTGTATCTCAAAATTCACAGGTCATGGCGGCAAAGTTGGTGCCAGTGATGCCCATGCTGAATATGTGGGCGAGATACGAAGACTCCTGAATAAAGAAGGCGTTATCTGGCAGACAGGCGAACTTGGAAAGATTGACGAGGGAGGAGGTGGAACAGTTGCAAAATTCCATGCCATATATGGCATGGATATTATAGACTGTGGTACCCCACTCCTTACAATGCACTCTCCTTTCGAGGTTTCCAGCAAGCTTGATATTTACGAAACCTACAGGGCATTCAAAGCATTTCTAAATTCATGATTATTATGGAGGCAACACCTGATGACTGATTTTGACTCTTTACCAATCCCTGAATCACTTCCCTTACTTCCAGTACGCGATATGGTTATGTATCCATCGGTCATGCTCCCTCTCTTTGTGGGCAGGGATATGTCCATAAATGCTGTGGAAAAGGCAATCTCAAAAGACAGGCTTATCATCGTCACAGCACAGAAGGACTTAACAGACGAGGACCCTCTTCCTGAAAGAATATACTCCGTGGGTGTTGTCTCCCAGATTATGAGGATGCTCAGACTTCCTGATGGAAGGGTGAAGATACTTATTCATGGCATTAAAAAGGCGCGCATGATTCAATATCTCCAGGAGCAACCAACATTTCTCGTTAAAATTGAACCTATCGAGGAACCCCTTATTACTGAAATTACCATGGAAATTGAGGCACTTATGCGTTATGTCAAGGAGGAAATGGAAAAGATTGTTTCCATGGGAAGGATGGTACCCCCTGATATTCTCATGGTACTGGATACCATTGATGAACCGGGCCGCCTCGCAGATGTGGCAGCAGCAAACTTAGGACTTTCAGTAGATAAATCACAGGAAATCCTTGAGATTGTTGACCCCATTGAGCGTCTCAAGAAACTTTCAGAAATTATGGGTAAAGAGATTGAACTCCTCAATATGCAGGCAAAGATCCTCTCTCAGGCAAAAGAGGAGATGTCAAAGACCCAGAGGGAATACTTCTTACGGGAGCAGATAAAGGCAATAAGGAGTGAGTTAGGTGAGGCCGATGAAAGATTGGAAGAGATAGAGGAATTCAAAAAACGTATTAAAAAGGCAAGAATGCCCAAAGATGTGGAGAAAGAGGCGAAAAAGCAACTCTCCAGACTCGATATGATGCATCCTGATGCAGTAGAATCATCCATGCTCCGCACCTATCTTGAATGGCTTGTGGAACTGCCCTGGAGTAAATCTACAAAAGATAATATCAATATCAAACAGGCGAAGAAGATCCTTGATGAAGACCACTATAATCTCGAAAAGGTAAAAGAGAGAATACTCGAGTTCTTGAGTGTCATAAAACTGAGAGGAGAGATGAAGGGACCAATCCTCTGTTTTGTGGGCCCTCCTGGCGTGGGTAAAACATCCCTTGGTAAATCAATTGCCCGTGCCCTTGGAAGAAACTTCTCGCGTATATCCCTTGGTGGCATGAAGGATGAGGCTGAAATCAGGGGACACAGGAGAACCTATGTGGGTTCCATGCCCGGTCGCATTATTCAGAACCTCAAACAGGCAGGCACCAATAACCCTGTGTTCATGATGGATGAGATTGACAAGATCGGTACGGATTTCAGAGGAGACCCGGCAAGCGCCCTTCTGGAAGTCCTTGACCCGGAACAGAATAATACATTCAGTGACCACTATCTCAATGTGCCCTTTGATCTCTCAAAGATTCTCTTCATCACAACTGCAAACAGGGTCGATACCATACCTGCTGCATTGAAGGACAGAATGGAAACAATATATATACCGGGATACAATGAAAAGGAAAAGCTCGCCATTGCTAAGAGGTACCTTATTCCAAAACAGCTTGCAGAAAATGGGCTCACGAACAATATGCTTATCTTCAAAGATAGCGCCATAGAAAAGATTATTGAAGAATATACACGGGAATCAGGATTACGAAACTTAGAGCGGGAAATAGCATCCATTGCACGTAAGATTGTGCGAAGGATAGCAGAAGGTGAAAGGAAAAAGGTCATCATCACTGCGAAGAATCTGCAGAAATTTTTAGGACCTGCAAAATATCTACCCGAAGGCACAATTGAAGAAAATACCATAGGCGTTGCTACAGGTCTTGCCTGGACAGAATTTGGTGGCGAAATTATGCATGTGGAGGTCTCATGCAGGAAAGGGAAAAAAGAACTTACTCTGACAGGTAGTATGGGCGATGTGATGAAGGAATCAGCCCACGCAGCACTCACCTACATAAAATCAAAATCAGACATACTCGGTATTAATGAAGAGATATTTGATACTCTTGAGATTCATATCCACGTGCCCCAGGGTGCCATACCAAAGGATGGTCCCTCTGCAGGTATTACCATGGCGGTAGCCATGATAAGCGCTATGACAAAAAGACCGGTAAATAGAAGAATTGCTATGACAGGAGAAATCACGCTCACAGGCAGGATTCTCCCTGTGGGAGGATTGAAGGAGAAGACCCTTGCAGCACTCAGGGGCCACATGGAAAAGATTATCATTCCCGGGGATAATATGAGAGAACTGACTGAAATTCCAGATTATGTTAAAAGAAAGATAAAATTCCTTCCTGTTAAAAATATGGATGAAGTGATTGAATACGCCTTTGGTAAAGCATGAAAGAAGCATCCTTTTACGACAAACTGAAGGATGGTAAGGTCAGGTGTAATCTATGCCACCATCATTGTAGAATCCAGGAAGGCAAAAGGGGTATCTGTGGTGTCAGAGAAAATAGAGGGGGTATTCTCTACTCCCTTGTTTATGGGCTACCCTGTTCCTATCATGTAGACCCCATTGAAAAAAAGCCCCTCTTTCACTTCTTTCCTGGCTCAAAAGCCTTTTCAATTGCAACAGTGGGTTGTAATTTTCAGTGTCTCCATTGTCAGAACCATGATATTTCCCAGATGCCGCGGGAAGAATATCATATCATTGGAGAGCCTGTGGAACCGGATGAGGTGGTAGAAATGGCGCTCAATGCAAAATGTAAGAGCATATCATACACCTATACGGAACCCACCATCTTTTTCGAATATGCTTTTGATATAGCAAAGATTGCTGTGGAAAAAGGGCTCTATAATAATTTTGTAACCAATGGATACATAGAAGAGGAACCTCTTAAGTCTATACAGCCCTATCTCCATGGTGCAAACATCGACCTTAAAAGTTTCAATGAGGATTTCTACAAAAAGGTGTGCAAGGCAGACCTTTCGGGGGTTATAAACACCATACAGAATTACAAGAGGTTAGGTATATGGATTGAGCTCACCACCCTTATTATTCCAGGGTATAATGACAGTGATAAAGAATTAGAAGCCATTGCCCGTTTCATTAAAAGTGACCTTGGCGATGAAACCCCATGGCATGTGAGTGCCTTCTATCCCACTTATAAACTCCTTGATGCACCACGGACTTCAGCAAAAACACTTGCCCGTGCAAGAGAAATAGGTATAAGCCAGGGCCTTAAGTATGTGTATGAGGGAAATATCCCCGGTTCAGACGGAGAAAATACATACTGTTATAATTGCAAAAAACCTCTAATCAAACGATTCGGTTTCGCTGTAACTTCTTACAATGTAAAAGATAAATCCTGTACATTCTGTGGCGCAACCATTCATGGCATAGGAATGTAAAAATGGAGGGCATTACCTCTAATATATTAATTTTCAAGATAACAAATTTTTGTGAATTTTTTCATAAGTTCATTGACAATGCTGAAAAAAAAGTTTTAGAATAATGCAATTCTTGTAAGTCACGTGAGATAGCGTAACGCAAGATCAGGTTTTAGTATGTTCTGTTATCAAATAATGTGTAAGGAGGTTATCAATGGGCTTCATTAAAAAGTGTAATTCTTTGTTCATGCTGCTTACATTTATTGTTATGCTCTTACTATCTGCTTCCCTTTCCTTTGCAGGTGAAGCGGACATTGTACTCCCTGATTTAAACAAAGTAGTGTTTACGATTATGGGTAGTACAGTGAGCGGCGTTAGTATCATGTACTGTGGGCTTCTGATTTGTGTCATTGGACTCATCTTTTCCATAATTCAGTACAGACAGACAAAAAATATTCCTGCCCACAAATCCATGCTTGGGGTTTCTAATATTATATGGGAAACCTGCAAGTCCTATCTTGCGCAGCAGGGTAAATTTCTCATCATTCTCTGGGTCCTCATTGCTATATGTATTGTCTATTACTTCGGCGGGCTACAGCATGTCTCTTTTGGCAACATTGTTGTGATTCTCTTCTGTTCCGTCATGGGTATCCTTGGCTCATACAGTGTTGCCTGGTTCGGCATGAGAATCAACACAATGGCGAACTCCAGGTCTGCCTTTTCCTCCCTTACAGGAAAACCTGTTGATGTGGTCAGAATTCCTCTCAGATCAGGAATGAGTGTGGGTCTTCTGCTTGTGAGTGTTGAACTGTTTTTCATGATATGCATCCTTGTCTTCTTACCGGAGAATCTTGTTGGTCCCTGTTTTATAGGCTTTGCAATCGGTGAATCCCTTGGTGCAAGCGCCTTGAGAATCTGCGGTGGTATCTTTACAAAGATAGCAGATATCGGTTCAGACCTTATGAAAATTGTTTTTCATTTACCGGAAGATGACCCGAAAAATCCAGGTGTCATTGCTGACTGTACTGGTGACAATGCAGGTGACAGTGTAGGTCCCACAGCAGATGGTTTTGAAACATACGGCGTCACCGGCGTTGCCCTGATTACCTTTCTCGCCCTTGCACTTGCTGGAAATCCTGCGATGGGTGGTCTTCTCATTATATGGATATTCACCATGCGTATATTAATGATACTTACCTCCCTTGTTTCATATTTTATCAACTACGGCATTACAACTTCAGTTTATGGAAGCAGAAAAAAATTCAACTTCGAACAGCCCCTTACAAACCTTATATGGTTGACATCTACCATTTCCATCCTCGTTACCTTCTGGGCAAGTTATACGCTCCTCTCTGACCTTCCAGCTCAGTATCAGGGGCTCTGGTGGGCTCTGGCAATTATCATAAGCTGTGGTACTGTGGCAGGCGCATTGATACCTGAGTTTACCAAGATATTCACCAGTACCAAATCGCGCCATGTTCAGGAGGTTGTGGGTGCTGCCCGCCAGGGTGGTGCATCACTCGATATTCTTTCCGGTTTTGTTGCAGGAAACTATTCTGCCTTCTGGGAAGGCCTTGTTATTCTCTTTCTTATGTTCATTGCATATATTGTTTCACAGCATCAATCCATAATAGCCCTCATGCCAGAGGAATTTGTCTTTGCAGCACCGGTCTTTGCCTTTGGCCTTGTAGCTTTCGGTTTTCTCGGAATGGGACCTATTACAATAGCAGTTGATAGCTATGGACCTGTTGCTGATAATGCCCAGTCTGTCTATGAACTCTCAAGGATTGAGAGCATTCCAAATATCAAGGAAGAGATAAAGAAGGACTTTGGTTTTGAACCGGATTTTGAGAATGGTAAGGATTATCTTGAAGAAGCAGATGGTGCAGGAAATACCTTCAAGGCAACAGCAAAACCTGTTCTCATAGGAACTGCAGTTGTCGGAGCTACCACCATGGTCTTCGGCATCATCATTCTGCTTGAGCGCATGTTCGGTGGAGTCATTGCAAAACTCAGTCTCGTACAGCCAGAGATTATCCTTGGCCTTCTCATGGGAGGAGCGGTGATTTACTGGTTTACAGGCGCAGCAACACAGGCAGTAACGACAGGTGCATACCGTGCAGTGGTTTTTATTAAAAAGAACATCAAACTGGATTCCATTGAGGTAGCAAAGATAGAAGACAGTAAAGAAGTTGTAAGAATCTGTACAGTCTATGCGCAGAAGGGCATGATAAATATCTTCGTGGTCATCTTCTTCCTTGCCCTTGCCCTTTCATTCTTCAATCCTTACTTTTTCATAGGTTACCTTATAGCCATTGCCTTCTTCGGTCTCTTTCAGGCTATCTTTATGGCTAATGCAGGTGGTGCATGGGATAATGCAAAAAAGATTGTTGAGGTTGATCTTAAAGAAAAAGGCACCCCGCTCCACGAGGCAACGGTTGTAGGTGATACAGTGGGAGACCCCTTCAAGGATACTTCTTCGGTCTCCATGAACCCTGTTATAAAGTTTACAACCCTCTTCGGGCTTCTTGCCACAGAGATTGCTGTAACCATGCAATCCCAGGGCTTAAAGACAGCTATCGGTATTGTATTTCTTGTGGTTGTGCTGATTTTCGTATACCGTTCATTCTATAATATGAGAATCGGTCAGGAAAAAATGGAGGAATAAGAATAGCGTATTAACCATAAAAAAGCGCCTCCATGTGAGGCGCTTTTTTATGGTTATTATAAGAGTTTTTCAGGTAGCAGGCATACTGATTCTGTGTTTTAGTGTTGATTAAATGTCAAAGACTGTTATTAGTTTATCCTTGGTGAGAACATCCCTGTGGAGTACCCTCCCGTTTCTGCCTTTTATTAAACCATCTTCCATATCCCTCATAATATCATTGGTAATAGAATAGGGCAGGCCTCCCATAATATCGATGGGTATAAATATCTTTTTTGTCTCAGATGTTACCTTATCCTTATTACACTGTCTCCAGACCCATCGACGTGTGAGAACCTCCCTGTCATCCCTATAAATGACCTCGTCCTTTTCAGCATGCTCGAGTGTCTCAGTATCCATGGGAAGGAATGGTTCATCTCCCCTGGCAAAACACAGGGATATATTGCCTTCAAGAGGGTCAATAGCATGGCCACCCATGGGAACAAGATATTTCAAGGAGACCGCATTATATAAGTCTACAACAGGATTTATTCTCGGAAAGGGTCCTCCTTTAAGGACGCGTCTCAATAAAGCTTCTATGGAGCTATAGTATTTTGATGCAGAGATACCAAGCCTGCTAAAAGCTTCTCTCCATACTTTAATGTGGGGATGCTCCTGGGGTTTTTCGTAGGAAAAATTGTTCCTTATGTCATGGATAATGGTATCCAGCCTGTCATCGCCATATTTCCTATTATCATCTATAGCACAGACGAGGACACCTATTATGAGGGAAGGAAAAAGATCGAACAATCTTTTTTCTATAGAGAATTGCATTTAAGTGCTTCTGGACGCCACAGATATTCTTGTTAGAGCCCTGAAAAGGGCTGTCTCGAATATTCTGTAATCCTTATCATCAAGGGTCAGCTCTTTCATCATGGTTTCTGCCCTTTCCTGAGCAATCTTTGCACGGTCTATATTTATTTCGTGAGCAAATTCTGCTGTCTCAACAAGAAAGGTTACCCTGTCATCAAGAACTTCGGCAACACCCCCGCTTGTGGCAAGGTAGATGGTTTTACCGCTTTGCATGAAGCGTATCTCGCCTATATGGAGGGTAGTGAGAAACTGGATATGACCTGGCAGTATACCGAACTCACCAAAAGGACCATGTGCCTCAACCATATCCACTTCCTCCTGCACAAGGAGGCGTTCCGGGCTTATTATTTCAAGGTGGAGTAGTCCCATTAATCACCTAAAAGTTTTTTTGCTTTTTCAGCTGCCTCTTCTATGGTACCTACCATGTAAAATGCCTGCTCCGGTAATTCATCATGTTTACCTTCCACAATCTCTTTAAACCCTCTTATGGTATCTTTCAAACTCACATACCTCCCCGGTGTACCGGTGAATTGCTCGGCTACAAAGAAGGGCTGGGATAGAAACCTCTGAATCTTTCGTGCCCGGGAAACAACAAGTTTATCCTCTTCTGAAAGTTCGTCCATACCGAGGATTGCAATGATATCCTGTAAATCTTTATACTTCTGGAGAATCCTCTGTACTTCACGGGCAACAGTGTAGTGTTCTTCACCAACAACCTGGGGATCGAGGATTCTACTCGTTGAGTCAAGGGGGTCTACTGCAGGATAAATACCGAGTTCTGAAATCTGACGTGAAAGAACTGTTGTTGCATCAAGATGGGCAAATGTGGTTGCCGGTGCAGGGTCTGTGAGGTCATCTGCAGGAACATAGATTGCCTGCACTGACGTAATGGAGCCCTTTAATGTGGAGGTAATTCTCTCTTCAAGTTCACCTAAGTCTGTGGCAAGGGTCGGTTGGTAACCAACTGCTGATGGCATTCTTCCGAGAAGAGCAGACACTTCAGAATTTGCCTGTGTAAATCTAAATATATTATCTATGAAGAGAAGCACATCCTGGCCTTCTTCATCCCTGAAATATTCTGCAGCAGTAAGTGCAGTAAGACCGATCCGCGCACGAGCACCGGGTACTTCTGTCATCTGTCCATAAACAAGGGCGCACTTATCAAGAACACCTGACCCCTTCATTTCAAGCCACAGGTCATTTCCTTCCCTTGTTCTTTCGCCTACGCCTCCGAAAACAGAAATACCGCCATGATGCATGGCAATATTGTGAATCATCTCCATGATAACGACTGTTTTACCAACACCGGCGCCACCAAAGAGCCCTACTTTCCCTCCCTTTGGATAGGGTTCAAGGAGGTCAATAACCTTTACGCCTGTCTCAAGGAGTTCAACCTTTGTATTCTGCATTGTAAAAGTCGGTGCAGGTCTGTGAATAGGGTATCTCATTGCTGTCTTTATCTCAGCCCCCATATCAACAGGTTCACCAATCACATTTACTACCCGACCGAGAATCTCTTTACCTACGGGAATGGTAATCTGTGTACCCTTATAAAGAGCAGTCTGTCCTCTCTTTAAACCATCTGCTGTTTCCATTCCAATACAACGTACCGTGCTATCACCTATGTGCTGAGCCACTTCAAGAACAAGATTTTCTGGTTTATCGTTTATTGTAGGATTTGTTACGTAAACTGCCCCATATATGGGTGGAAGGTTATCGGACGGGAATCGTATATCAACCACCGTTCCAATGACCTGGACAATCTTTCCTGTTACCTCCACACTCATCGTTTTCCTCCTTTATGTTCCTCTTAGGGCTTCTGCCCCACCAACAATGTCCATCATTTCTTTGGTTATGCTCTCCTGTCTTCGCTTGTTATAGACAAGGGTAAGGTATCGTACCATTTCAGCGCAGTTGCTCGTTGCATTATCCATAGCAGCCATGCGTGCCGCATGCTCTGATGTTTGTGATTGTATCAGGGCATAGTAAATCTTTGTACTCACATACTGAGGGATTAAGGCATCAACAATAGCATCCCGGGAAGGCTCATAAAGATATTCAGCACCTTCTGATTCTCCTTCCATCCTTACAGGAAGAAAATCATCTAACATAACAACCTGTTGAATGGGAGAGCGGTAATAGGTGTATAAAAGATATATCCGGTCGAATTCCCCCTCCATATAATAGTTAATCAGGTCAGATGCTATTGTGTCAGCAAAGGCCTTATCGACTGTTCGTACATCGGTCCAGCTTTTTACTATTTCTACCTTTCGTCTCTGGAGGTAATCCCTTATTTTTCTTCCAAAGGTATATACAGCAATTCTCTCAAATTCATCTTTATGCTGGAGGATATAATTCTCTGTCCTTGAAATCACGTTCATATTGAAGGCACCACATAACCCTCTGTCCGATGCTACAGAGAGAATGAGTATCTTTTTGATTTCATCTCGAACAACGAGAAGTGGATGCTTCTTTTCTGGAAGTCTCTGAACAACTCTCTTTACCAGATCATCCATTTTCATTGCATACATTGTGATGCGTTCCAGTTCATCCTGGGCTCTTCGCAGCTTTGAGGCAGAAACCATTTTCATGGTACGGGTTATTGTCTGGGTGCTGTTTATACTGCTAATCTTTCTCTTGACGTCCCTTAAGGTAGCCATCCTCTTCTATCCTTAACTTTGAGATTAATAGGTGAATTGTTCTTTAAAAGCCTTGAGGGCTTTATCGAGTCGCTCATCAATCGATGAATCTATGACCTGTTTATCCCTTATGTCTTTAAGTATATCAGGATGTTTCTCATCCATGAAGGCAAGCAACTCCTGCTCATATTTTTTTATTGCCCTTTCAGGATAGGTATCTATAAACCCGTTGGCACCTGCGTAGAGCAATACAATTTGTTTCTCAACAGGAATGGGTACGTACTGTCCCTGTTTTAGAAGCTCTGTAAGGCGTGACCCTCTTGCAAGAAGTGCCTGTGTGGCTTTATCAAGGTCGCTTCCAAACTTTGCAAAGGCTGCCATTTCTCTGTACTGGGCAAGTTCAAGTCTCAAACGCCCTGCAACCTGTTTCATGGCTTTAATCTGTGCATTTCCTCCAACCCTTGATACAGAGATACCCACGTTGATTGCCGGTCTGATACCTGCATAAAATAATTCCGGTTCGAGATATATCTGGCCATCGGTTATGGAAATAACATTTGTTGGAATATAAGCAGAGACATCACCTGCCTGTGTTTCAATAATCGGTAATGCTGTTAGCGAACCACCTCCATGGGCATCATC
This sequence comes from Deltaproteobacteria bacterium UBA4796, assembly GCA_002402795.1. Classification (GTDB taxonomy): domain Bacteria; phylum Desulfobacterota; class Syntrophorhabdia; order Syntrophorhabdales; family Syntrophorhabdaceae; genus UBA8905. The sequence goes on along the minus strand of DHGO01000126.1, from coordinate 19,238 downwards.
CCATTTTGCTGCCCTTTCGAGCAACCTTGAGTGAAGATAGAATATGTCACCTGGATATGCCTCCCTTGCCGGTGGACGCCTGAGAAGTAATGAGAGTTGTCTATAAGCAACTGCATGTTTAGAGAGGTCATCGTACACGATGAGGGCATGTCTTCCTGTATCCCTGAAATATTCTCCCATAGTACAACCTGAAAAGGGGGCAAGATACTGAAGCGGTGCAGCATCACTTGCTGTTGCAGCTACAACTGTTGTATATTCCATGGCACCATATTTAACAAGTAAATCTACAGTTCGTGCCACAGAAGAGCGTTTCTGCCCTATCGCCACATATATACAGAATACGTTATTACCCTTCTGATTTATAATAGTGTCAATAGCAATTGCAGTCTTTCCAGTACCCCTGTCACCAATAATCAATTCCCTCTGTCCTCTGCCAATGGGAATCATTGAATCAATTGCTTTAATGCCTGTCTGGAGAGGTTCTTTTACCGGTTGACGTACAACAACACCCGGGGCAATACGTTCAATATTTCTATATTCTTTAGCCTCGATAGGACCTTTACCATCAATCGGGACCCCAAGGGCATCTACAACCCTTCCCACAAGGGCTTCTCCTACAGGAACCTGGGCAATTTTCCCTGTTCTCTTTACAAGATCCCCTTCCTTTATCTTATAATCCTCACCGAATACAACAGCACCGATATTATCCTCTTCAAGATTAAGTACCATGCCTATAATGTTGTGGGGGAACTCGAGTAATTCGCCTGCAAGAGCATTTTCCAGGCCATATATTCTTGCTATACCGTCACCAATAGAAATGATTATACCTGTTTCCTGGAGGTTTAATTCCCTCTCGAATCCAGATATCTTCTGCTCAATAATTCTACTTATCTCATCAGCTCTGATCTCCATACCCTTACTCCTTCAAAATATTTTCCTTCAAGGTTTCAAGCTGTCTCTTAATGCTTCCGTCGATGATAGTTCCTCTCATATTTATCTTTATGCCTCCGATAAGGCTTCTATCCTCAATGATGTTTAGTACCACTTCTCTTTTCATCCATTGTTTAAGGGCATCAGCAATGCGTGCCCTTAATGCTTCTTCAAGGGGAAATGCAGTCCACAGCGTACCCCTTATCCTGCCTTCCTTTTCATCAGTAAGTTCCTCATAGGCTTCTTTGATGAACGGGAGATAAGCCATTCTGTTTTTCTCGAGCAACATGGTTAATACATTGGCAAGGGGAAGGGAAAGACCGATAGATTTTACCACATCGCTTAAAATCTCTTTCCTCTTTCCAATCTCAAGGAAGGGAAGCATGAGGGCTTTTTTCAATCTTTCTTCCTTTTCAAAGAGAGTGACTATGGCCTCTATTTCTTTCAGATAACTTCTATAATTGCCATCCTTTTCCCCTACTCCAAAAAGACCTTTTGCATATCGTTTGGCAATAGACTGGCGAATCAATTCAAACCCCTTACCTTTTCAATAAATTCCTCAATAAGCCCCTTATTATCTCTTTCATTAAATCGTTCCTTCACAAGGAGTTCTGCCTTTTCAACAGTAAGCCGTGCAATTTCTTCTTTTATCCTTGCTCTTGCTTCAAGGGCCTCCTGTTCATAAGTAAGTTGAATCTGTTCCTTAATCTTTTCAGCAAATGATTTTGCCTCTTCGATTATCTTCTGTCTCTCTTTCTCTGTCTCCTCAAAAACAGCCTTTTTAAATGCCTCTATCTCTTCATCGAGTTTTGAGAGTTTTTCCTCATACTGTTTCTTCAGGGTTTCAGCTTCCCTGTATACCTTTTCTGCTTCTTCAATCTTCTGTTTTATTCTGATATGTTTATTTATGAAGTAATTCTTAAAGGGTTTTGCACCAAATTTTACAAGTATGGCTACAAGCACTCCAAAATTGACAAATCTAAATATCCACGACCAGAGAGATTCTGAACCACCAGCCATTATATGCTCCTCTGTAAAACCTTTTCGCCAATTTCTTTTGCAAGCTTTTCTACATCCATTTTCAAATTTTCATACACCTGCATACTTTCCTTTTCAACTACATACCTTATTTTTGAAAGCTCTTCTGCAAGTTCTGTCCTTGCCTTCTCCATGATTTCCGCAGAGTGTTTCTGCGCCTGAGAAATACTTGCCTCTTTATTATGTAGAATGGGTTCTTTTCTTTCACGCAGCCTTTCTTCATAAAGTTTTACACAGGTATTTGTTTCTTCCTTTGCCTTATCCACTTTTTCAAAAAGGTTGCTTATGGTCTTGTCACGCTTATTTAATGCTTTCAACACAGGCTTAAAAAGCAGAAAGTTTAAAAGTATGAGCAGGATGAGGAAATTAAAAAACTGTATTAATATTGTATAGTTGAAATCAATCATATTGTCTCACCTTATACGGATAATGAATTATTTCACATAAAGGCTTTAACTTTTACCACAAAAGTCTACTTTTTGCAAATTTTTTTTTACTTATTTTGTGCAATGGATTCAACAATCCTTTTCAAATCTTCTTTTGAATAAAACTCGATAATTATCTTACCTTTATTCTTTCTAAAGGTTATATGCACCTTTGTCTTCAGTGCCTCCCGTAAATCATCCTCTATCTGGTCAAAGGTACCTCTTGTTTTTTTTACTTTTTTCTTTGCCTCTCTTTCTATTTCTCTCACAGATGCGCTCTCTTTCAGAATCTTTTCTACGAACCTTTCCTGCTCTTTTTCATTTTTGAGAGAGACAAGAACCCTTGCATGCCCCTGGGTAAGTTTACCCTCTGCAATGAGTTTTTTGACCCATTCAGGAAGTTTGAGAAGTCTCAAATAATTTGAGATGGAGCTTCTGTCAAGTCCAAGCCTTTTACCTAACTCCTGGTGAGTATATCCAAACTCTTCAATGATTCTTCCAAAGCTTAGTGCCACCTCAACAGGATTTAAATCTTCCCTGAGAAGGTTCTCAATAAGAGCAATCTCAAGTGCCTCCCGTCTATCTACATCCTTTATGATTGCCGGAATCTCGTTGAGTCCTGCCATCTGGGAAGCCCTGAATCTCCGTTCTCCTGCAACGATTTCGTATAAATCTTCTTTTCTCTTCACAATGATGGGCTGGAGCAAGCCTTTTTCTTTTATAGATTGAGCAAGCTCAAGAAGGGATTCCTCTTTTATCTCAAATCGTGGCTGGTCCGGGTTTGCCTTTATAAGGCGAGCTGGTATAAGACGGGTGGTACCCTTTTCTTCAATATCCTTGAGTATGGCAGATAACCCTTTTCCAAGGGGATCTTTTTTCTGCATTTACCCTCTTTTTTCTAAAATCTCTGAGGCAAGCTGGAGATAGCTTTCAGCTCCTTTTGAACTTATATCATAAAGGAGCGCTGGTTTTCCATAACTTGGTGATTCACTCAACTTCACATTCCGCGGAATCACGGTCTTAAAGACACTGTCATCGAAACATTTGTTTACCTCTTCCCATACCCTGAAGGAAAGGTTATTTCTCCTGTCAAACATGGTAAGGAGTATACCGAGTATTTTGAGACCAGGATTGAGTCTTCGCTGAATTACATTAATTGTTCTCAGTAACAGTGCAAGACCCTCGAGAGCAAAATACTCACACTGGAGTGGAATAATTACTGAATCAGATGCTGCGAGAGCATTGAGCGTTAGAAGCCCCAGAGAAGGGGGGCAATCAATAAAGATAAATTTGTATGTATCTCTTACTTCTTGCAATCGTGTCTTCAAAGCATATTCCCTTTCTTCCACATCGAGCAATTCAATTTCTGCCCCGATAAGGTCAGGATGAGATGGCGCTATATCCAGAAAGGGTATCTCTGTCTTTCTGATAATCTCCTTAATTCCTTTGTTGCCGATAAGTACATGGTATATATGTTCATCAAGATTATTATAGGAAATACCAAAACCTGTTGTAGCATTGCACTGGGGGTCTAAATCAATGAGAAGGGTCTTACGCTCTGAGACAGCAATAGATGCAGCTACATTGACAGCAGTTGTTGTTTTCCCAACCCCTCCTTTCTGGTTTGCAATAGAGATAACCATGATGTGTATTACTTTACTTCTTCATTTACACAAAAAGATGTTCCACCATTCTCTGCAACATCTTCCCGCCTTTTACCTCTGTCTCAAAAAGAGGAATTAGTGCCCTTACCCTTTCGTTAAATATCTCCCAGATTTCCTGCATATGCTCTTCCTGCATGGCAACACGGTTACGGACAAATTCAGGGGCATCCTTGCCTACCTGATCTTTCTGTATAATACCATTCACAATCACTCCTCCCACAGGGATGCCAAATTCGTAGAACCAGTTGATAAACCGTGTGATAACGGCAATGGGCAGGCTTTCAGGCAAAGTAACAAAAAAGAATGCAGTAAGGGCATCGTTGGTAAGAAGGGACTGTGCCTTTGCCATTCTGTCTTTAAAACTGAGCAGGTAATCGAGTAAGGGGTCTTCCTCTTTCTTTTTTGTAAAGGATAGAAGTTCCCTCAGAGACCGTGCTTCTTCCCTGCTCTTGAGCATTTTATCCACCCAGAGGGAGTAGACCTTTGACATACCGAGAAGCCTTCGTGCATTTGCTGTAGGCGCGGTATCAAATACGTAGAAATCATATTCATCCCTGAACATGAGGTCGGTCATATTTTCAAACATAGCAGATTCTTCAAAGGCAGGGTTCATGGTAGCAGACTCCACAAAGTCATCTGCCTTTGTTGTAAGGTCTGCAAATTTTAAGAACCAGTTTATCTTCTCACGGATTTCCTGTTTTGACCGCTCAATTGTGTCCTTTGTATCAATCTCAAAGGCAAAGCATTTTTCTTCATCACAGACAACTGCTGCCTTACCAAATACATCCTTCTCAAGAAGGTTGGAAAGACTGTGCACGGGGTTCGTTGATGCAAGAAGGGTTTTCTTACCCTGCTGTGCTGACCAGAGGGCTGCTGTGCCTGCCATGACCGTTTTTCCTACCCCACCTTTTCCACCAAAAAAGATATATTTAAGAGAAGGATGTGCCTCCATGAATTTTCTCATACTGATGGTCATCCTGTTCATCGGGAAACTCCTTTTCCACTCATTTAAAAATCGCCGAACATGTTCTTTGCTATCTTCTCAATCATGGTGAGACCTGTTATATCTCGCTCCATTTCAGAGACAAATGCAAGGATCTGTCCTTTGAATACCTCATCTATTACCTTCAGATAGTGCTCCTGCATGGTAAGACGATTTCTAAGATATTCCGGTATATTCTGTTCCTTCAGGGAGGCAGGTAATACCCTGTTCACAATATATCCACTTAAGGGAACATCAAATTTTGCAAAGAGTTCTCCTGCTTTCAGCGTATCATTGATAATCATCTCTTCTGCAGTGACAACAAAAAAGAATGCTGTCTTCTGTTTATCCGTGAGAATGTTTGAAGACTTGTTGATACGATCCTTAATGTAGAGAAGCTCATTGAGGATGGCATCCTCATCCAGTTCCTTATCACGACGGATTACTGCTGCAACCTGGTCGTATTCCCTCATCTGTTGTCTTAAGCTCGTGATCTTATCAATCCATTCATCATAGACCGATGCCATGCTCAGGTAATAGAGTGCATGACCAAGAGGTACAAGGTCATAAATGTAGTAGTCGTAGCCACCTTTGACAACAATATCCACTACCTCATCAAAGATGGCACTCTCCTCCATGGCTGGCTCTGCAGCTGCTGCCTGGATGTAGCTTTCTATCTCTTCCGGGATCTTTTCCATTCCATACATCTCAAGAATCTTCTTCCTGATCTCTTCCTGGTATTCTTTCACCCGCCTGTCTGCATCAATCTCCTGGGCATAAAGGTTGGGCATAATCTCTGTGGGTCCTTTACCAAAGATGTCCTTTTTGAATATATCACTTAAGGAAGCCTGGGGGTCTACAGAAAATACAAGAACCCTCTTGCCTTTCTTAGCAAGATAATATGCTGTTGCAGCAGAAAACGTGGTCTTTCCGAGACCACCTTTTCCACCAAACATAATGTAATGTCTATCCGGATACTGTTCAAAAATGTTTGCTAATGAAATACGAACCACCTCCTTCAAAGATTAGTGTAATTGTGGGTTCCAAGGGTCAAGTGGTCAAGTGACTAAAACGCTCGAACCCTTGAACCCTCGAATGCTTTTTTATGCTAATGCATCGGTTAAATCTTTTTCTCTGAGCATCCTGCGCTTCCACGTTGAAATCTGTGGCACCACATAGGGCAAAAGCCTCAGAGAATAATATGGGGGTAGAATAGGAACACCAAGCATATCCCCCATGGTAATAAGTATAAAAAGGTGTTCCATGCTTGCCCGCGTCTTCATGGCAAAACGTGCTGAATCGTGGGCTGCCACTCCATAGACAAATTCTTTTACTGCCTGAAAAAAACCACCCTTCTTTTTATCATCGGCCATGTTATCTTACTCCCTTTATATAAATATAATTTTTACCTTCATCCTCCCATCTTTTTATTAACTCATTTCTATTTCATGCCTTTGCTGTTGCCTGAGCGCGAATCGTTCTGTATCTTTTAAATGCTTTTACTCCTTCAGTCGCCAGTACCAGTGCTGCAAGAACAAGGAACAAACCCACAAGACCCATAAGTGTATTGCCTATAAGTGCTTCTCCCTTCACTGCACCTGCCAATACCTTCTGTAGGAGGCTGAAGGATGTATAAATCAATGCTGCAATGGTTGTAATAAACATAAAGATCATAGGATAGAAGGTCCATGCAACAGGTTTACCCTCAGACATGAGCCATGCAGTAACGAGCATCAAGGCAAGGGAAGCCATTAGCTGGTTGGCACCACCAAAGAGTATCCAGAGGTACTGCCACCATCCAGTCAATACAAGGATTGCACCGAGTACACATGCAATAAAGGTTCCTACGTGGGCATTTCTGAATACCGGGCTCACATCACTCAGTAGTTCTGATGTTGCAATTCTCATAAACCTGATAACAAGTTGCATAATCGTAATGGCAAGAACAATCATCATAACACTACCATATGCCCGACCAAGGTCAGCTGGAAGACCCAGGGTGCCCAAAAATTTCGCGACCCCACCTGCAAAGATGCCTCCAGGTCCTTTTGCTACTGCAACTGTATATTCTGCTGAGGAGGCATAAAGTGTTCCAGCAATAATCAGGGCAAATAAAGCCAGCATCATCTCAACAAACATTACTCCACCGCCAACAGGTCTGGCATCAAGTTCATTTTCGAGCTGCCTTGCTGTGCCCGAGCTTGATACAACACTGTGCCATCCTGAGATTGCACCACATGCAATTGTTACAAACATAATGGGCCAGATTGGACCAATTTTGATGGAAAAGCTCGTATATGCAGGAAGTGTAAAACTTGGATGGAGAATGAAAATTCCTATAATACCGAAAAATAATCCAAAAAAAACAATATAGGCTGCAACATAGTTAATGGGGAGTGCGAATCTCCATATGGGAAGTACTGCTGCAAAATAACAGAAAACAAATGCAGCAATTGTCCATAACCAGGTACTGTTGGCAAGGGTTGTCCCGATAATCTGGTCAGAAGGAGCCTTTGTTCCAAGCCATATTCCGATAAGCGCAATAATAACAGTAACGAATGTGGTCAGCAATATATCTTTTTTCCATCTGTAAATCATCTGGCCTGCCAGAATACCGGCAATGGTGAGAAGAAGCCAGGCAATGGGGGCAGCCTTAAGTGCAATGGCTGTGCTTACCACTACATTACCAAAAGCCCCTGCTATGAGAAGGAGATAGAAATAGATGAATGAAAGGAGAATTACCCTTGCCCTTGGTGAAATAAGCTTATGGCTCAAACCACCAAAGGATGCTCCGTCATTACGCATTGCCACCATTGCACTTGAGTAGTCCTGAACCCATCCAATAAAAAATGTTCCAGCAAGTATCCATATCAGTGCAGGAAGCCATCCCCACTGAATAGCAATGATAGGTCCAATAATAGGCGCTGCACCTGCTATTGATTTGAACTGGTATCCAAAGAGGATATTCTTACTGGTTGGCATAAATTCTACCCCATCCATATACATCTTGGCAGGGGTAGCCCTTTTCGGGTCAGACTTGATAATCTTCGTATCAATGTACTTTGCATAGACACGATAGCCGATAAAGGCCACAATAAAACCTAAGATTAGTACCACTACTGAATTCATAGTAACCCCCTATTTGTGTAATAAAATCATAGAGTAACTAATAATGAAAAAAATAACTCTAACAAATTTATCGCTAACCAAACCGTTCTGTCAAGTATAATATTGTACATAGTTTTTCATAACCCCATAACCGGTTTTAAGGGTATGCCCTCCTTACTCCAGCCTCTGAGTGAATAGTAGTCGTCCTTTAACTTTTCTAACTCTTCCCTGGCAATACCGTGCTCCCCCTTACCGATTTTCAATGGTTCATTGAAGAATCTTGAGGGTAAATTGTCATGGTCTCGGACAAGCCCTTCATTTATGTTGAAGGTCCGTGTTCCATCCTGAATACGACCTGCAATAGCCTCAAGTCCCTTTTCATCAATATCCATCCCTGTGGTGATTCTGACAATCTTTACTAATTCATCCCATAGATATAAATCCCTGTAAAACCTGCAGAGCACAAGGCTGTCCTGGAGTGTAAGCCTGTCCTCATAATCGATAAACATCTCTGCCTTCCCTTCAATTTTATCCGGTGGAATCATACCTGAAATCTCTGCTCTGAAGAAGGTTGAGCGAAGGTGGCATGCACCCCTATCAGATGTAGCGTAGGCAAGACCCATACCTTTAAAAAAACGTGGGTCGTATCCTGCTGGTTCAAGACCTTTGACATGGATTGCAAAATCTTCAAGACCCCATTCTTTAGCAGCATTCACAATACCCTGTGCCAGAACCTCTCCAATGCCTTCCCTATAGGCAATCTTATTAAGAAGGGAAACAATAGCATCCACATCCCCATAGTCTATCTTCTCTTTTATTCTACCCATCAGTGATGCCTCAATCGTGAACGCAGCGAGATTACCTGCTGTAATGGTATCGATACCAAGGCGGTCACACACATCATTGAGATAGATAATTTCGTCAAGACGGTCAACAAGGCACAATCCTCCAAAGGCATATATGGTTTCATATTCAGGTCCTTCGATTTTTAGCCCCTTATGTCTACCGTGCTCAACGGTTGTCAGCCTGCCGCATTCCATGAAACAGCGATTGCATGCATGGGGCTTGACAGTATAGCGTGTGTGGAGTTCCTCTGCGCTTATCTTTTCCCATCCCTCCATGGTTCCTTCATGCCAGTAACGGTTCGGAAAGGCGCCTATTGTATTGATAAGAGAGACAAGCCCTGTGGTCCCCACATTTTTATAAGATTTGGTTGAAGGATGGGTCTTTGCCTTTTGTAGCCATTCATCACAGAATGTTTTTACAGCTTGAGCATCATAAACTTCTCTCTTTTTATTTCCATAAAAAAGTATACCCTTTACCTTTTTGGAACCGAGAACAGCACCCACACCGGTTCGTCCTGCACATCGCCAGTGATTATTCACCACGCTGGCAAAGCTCACACAATTTTCCCCTGCAGGCCCAATAACAAGGGCTCCGGCTCTTTTTATGCCTCTATTGTTTAAGAGATAATCTTCGGTTGTATAGGTATCCTTTCCCCAGAATAGTCGGGCATCGCGAAATTCTACACTTTCGTCACTGACCGTAATAAAGACAGGTTCTTTACTTGCACCGGTAAGGATTATGGCATCGTACCCTGTCCTGCTTATAGGTTCTGCAAGCCTCCCACCTGAATAGGAGTGTGCAAAGAATCCTGTTAGAGGACTCTTTGTAAATACCCCGTATCTGCTTGAACCCCATATACCTGTATCATTTATAGGGCCAAGGGCAATTATGAAATTGTTTTCATGAGAAAGGGCATCGATCTTAGGGGGTTGTCTCTTGAGCATGAGGTAAATGGCAAGCCCCTTACCACCAAGAAAATTTTGATAGACACTATCAGGAATTTCCTCACCATAAAAGGTGTGGTCAGTGAGATTGATAATAAGGATTTTATTGAAGTACCCCTTCATTGCCAGCTCCTTTTTGAGATTGTTATTGTACTTAATAATAGACCTATTGCAAGGCAGATTCAATATTCCAATTTTATACGAAATAATGTCAGGTCAGGGCAATTTCTATCCTTATAAAAAGTTACTGCTTTCTATAGATAAAGAGCCTGTATGTATTATCATTCATGGGAAGTTTGTATGGTATATCTGTTAGAATGGAGAAGCCCTCATACTCTTCTGCTACCTCTTTTTTTCCTTTCATAAAAAAGATTTTACCCTCCTTAAGAAGATGGTTTTTTGTCTTATCCAATACCTGCGGGATTCTACCAAACCCCTTGACCACTATAGTATCAACTGCTAAGGGGGTGAGCATTTCGATACGGCTCTCTATTGGTGCAAAGGCATTTAAAGATAGGATTCGCTTTATATGTCTTTGAAATTGAATCTTCTTAAGGCTCTTATCTACAGAAAAGATTTCCATCTTCTTATTCAGTATGGAAAGAGGAATTCCAATAATACCTGAACCTGAACCAAGATCCATAAGTCTTTTGCTTCCCCTTATATATCCCTGGATAAATAAGGCGTCGAAAAGAAGTTTTTTTATGATGTTTTCCCTGTCCTTTAATCCCACGAGGTTTATGCGTTTATTCCATCTTTGAAGTTCATCGAGATACACGGCAAATGCTTCCACCTGCCTATCATCATAGACAATAGAAAAAAAGTTCAGGCCTCCTCTGAGAAGTGTGTATATATCCATATATTGGTAAAGAATAGCATAATTTCACCCCTTCTGTTATAATTGTGATTATGAAAAAATATGTGATTCTCTTCATTGCATGCATTCTTCTCTTTTCCTGTGCACCAAAGAAACCAGCTAAAGTGAGAAATCCTGTTGACCTGTATATAGAAGGCGTCAATCTGATGAAGAATAAAAAGTATGACCAGGCTATAAAAAAATTCTCAGAAATAAGGGAAAACTATCCATTCGACCCAATTGCATTTGTTGCAACCGTTAAATTAGCAGATACCCACTTTGAAAAAAAAGATTATACTCTTGCATCAAGCATCTACGAAGATTTTTTCAATGCCCATCCCGAGGATGAAAATATCCCCTATGTGGTTTACCGGCTGGCAGAATGTTATGAAAAGCTTTCCCTTTCCTTAGACAGGGATCAGGCCTACACACTCAAAGGGATTGAACGATTAACCTACCTTAAAAACCGTTTCCCCACAAGTACCTATGCAAAGGATGGAGAAATACGGCTCAAAAGATTAATGCAAAAGATTTCAGACCGTGAACTCTATGTGGGTGAATTTTACTTTAGAACAGATGAATATAATGCAGCCATTTACAGGCTTGAATACTTTCTAAAAAAATTTCCTGGAGCACCAGGAACAGACAAAGCATTTTTTTATTTGAGCATGTCTTATATGAATCTTGGCAACCTTGAGAAGGGTCAATACTATCTCGACATCTTGAAAAAAGAGTATCCAAAAAGCCTCTATGCAAGAACAACGATAAGGCAGAGAAAGAGCCTCCAGCTTGCAAAGGTACAACCTCGAGTACCACCAGCAGAAAAAGAGGTTGTCACAAGAAAAAGAGAGATTCCCCTGGAACCCCAGGCAGAGAAGACAGTAAAAATAGAAAAAGAAGAAAAAGGAAATGATCTGGAGTTCTTTGACGAAAAAAAACCTATTGATATAATTTCTGATACGATGGAGGGTTATGAACAGGGAAAGCAGGTAATCTTCAAGGGAAATGTCATTGCAAAGCAGGAGGACCTTTTCATTTATTCAGACATACTTGAAGCATACATAGATGAACAAACAAATGAGATAGAAAAGGCATATGCAAAAGGCAATGTGAGGATCGTGAAACAGCAAAGAACTGCCACATCAAAAGAGGCTATGTTTGATAATAATAAAAGGGAAATTACATTAACCGGTAATGTTGTAGTTGTCTCCGGCCAGGATAAAATCACAGGCGATACGGTCACTTACTATGTCAATGAAGATAGGGTGGTTGTTAAGGGACAAAAAGACAAGAAGGCATATATTATAGTTACACCAAAACAATAGAAGAAAAGGGAATTCAGTAGACAGAATCCAGCATAGAGTAACCCGCTGATTTGACTTCTTAATTCTATGAAGAAACCTTCAGAAATGGTATTTGTTCGCTCTTCACATAGACCAGTGCCTGACATACGGCAATCAGGTGCTCTTCATCCCTTACGGTAATATAGTAAGAGGCTGTCCTCCGTGTTCTATTAATCTCCCGGGACTCAGCTGTCAAAACACTATCCTTTCTCGGTGGCATCATATAGGTTACATTCGTGTTCAGACCAACTGCGACATTCCCATGAGTGTTCGAGGATATCTCAAAAGCCTCATCTATCAGAGAAAAGAGCGCACCTCCATGGGCATTGCCGTATATGTTATCCATCTCTTTTGTATACCCCATCTCGCAGAGGGCATACCCTTCTCCCACATCCTTCAGTCTTATATTTAGGAGCTTTGCAAAGGGCTCTTCCTTAACTTTTTGAAAATAGAGTCTCTTCTTTTCTTTTTCCATATTACCCAATCACTTTCTTGAGTAAGGTATCAATTGAACCTTTTGGCTGGGCACCCACAATCCTGTCAACGATTTCACCTTTATGAAAAAGGATTACTGTTGGTATTCCCCTGATACCATATTTTGATGGTGTAGCTGGATTCTCATCCACGTTCATCTTCAATACTTTCACCTTGCCCTCATAGTCGGTAGCAACCGTATCAATAACAGGGCCCATGACCTGACATGGTCCACACCAGCTTGCCCAGAAATCAACGAGCACAGGTAATGTCGCCTCGAGTACTTCTTTATTAAAATCACTGTCTGTTACCGCCTTTGCACTGCTCATAAAGACCTCCTTAATATATGAATGACCAAATCTCTAAATCCCAAACTTCAGTATATCCGGAATCTGGTAATTATTTATTTAATTAATATGTATTTTTATACCTTTGTCAATCCTTAAAAAGCTTAAGCCTCAAAGAATTGCTCACCACTGATACAGAACTGACCACCATGGCAATCGCTCCATAGATAGGTTCAAAACGTATACCGAATAGAGGATAAAGGGCACCAAAGGCAACAGGAATACCTAATATGTTATATACAAATGCCCAGAACAGGTTTTCTCTGATAATCCAGAGTGTCTTTTTAGAAAGTTTGATGAAGCCTGTGAGCCTTGAAAGCTGCCCCTTCATCAAGACTACATCTGCAGATTCAATGGCAATATCCGTGCCCTTGCCCATGGCAATACCCACATCCGCAAGTGCAAGTGCTGGCGCATCGTTTATACCATCTCCTACCATTACAGTAATGCCTTTCTTCTTATATTCCTCCACAATATCTGCTTTTTTGTCAGGGAGGATTCGATAGAAATACTTATCAATACCCGCTTTCTCACTTATCATCCTTGCCCCTTTCATACTGTCTCCTGTAATCATTGCAGTCTCTATACCCATCCCCTTAAGCTCTGTGACAACATCTCTTGCTTCTTCCCTTACCTTATCATTGAAAGCGAGTATACCCATGATAGTATCTTCACTCCATACAAGAACGGGGGATGGCCCTTTTCTCTCCTTATTATGATATTTTTCACGGATAGTATCATCGAGCCTCTTTCCTGAATCCTCATAGAGCGAGATATTCCCTACAGAATAGTATTTACCATCTATTTTTCCTTTTATACCCTTACCCACTATTGCTTCAAACTCATCGACCTTACTTGAGCCGATATGAAGTTCTTCTGCTTTCGCTCTCAATGCCTCGGAGAATGGGTGCTCTGATTGTTTTTCAAGGTTATATGCCGCATGGAGTATGTCCTTTTCAGAATAATTTCCGAAAGGTATTACATCGGAGATGATAATCACACCTTCTGTAAGCGTCCCTGTCTTATCGAAGAGCACATACCTCGTCTTATTTGTTAGTTCCAGTGCTTCTGCGCTTTTTATGAGGATGCCTCTTCTTGCCCCCACACCTGTTGAAACCATGATGGCAGTGGGTGTTGCAAGGCCAAGGGCACAGGGGCATGCAATGATAAGCACACTCACGAAGGATAAGAGGCTATTTGTGAGCTTTGGTTCAGGTCCGAACACATACCAGACGAAGAAAGCAACCACACTTATCAATATTACAATAGGGACAAATATACCGGCGACTCTATCAGCAAGCCTCTGAACAGGTGCCTTTGTAAACTGTGCTTCTTCCACAAGGTGGATGACCTTTGACAGGACTGTGTCTTTTCCTATCCTCGTAACCCTCACGACCACAGAACCCTTTCCGTTTATAGTTCCACCAATCACCTCATCACCTGTATTTTTCAAAACCGGTATACTCTCGCCTGTTATCATGGATTCATCAATATAAGTACTTCCCTCAATCACTTCGCCATCAACAGGTACCTTCTCCCCGGGCCTTATGAGAACAGCATTTCCTACTTCAAGTGTATCTGTTGCAACCCTTATCTCTTTTCCTTCTCTCAAGACAACACAATCTTTCGGTGATAGTTCATAGAGCATCTTGATTGCCGAATAGGTCCTCGTTTTTGCTTTTGATTCGAGGAACCTGCCAAAAAGTATCAGGGTAATTATCATAGCACTGGAATCAAAGTATGTATGGGGCATTATGCCTGCTGAAATTACTACCTGAGGAAAGAATGTTACAAAGGCGCTGTAAAAGAATGCCGCTGATGTGCCAACAGATATGAGGGTATTCATATCAGCAGTAAAGTGTCTGAAATTCAAAATAGTTGCCCTGTGGAACCTTATACCAAAATAGAACTGAACCGGTAGGGTCAGAAAAAAGAGAATAAAATTATTATATGGAAGTACCATCCACATGGAAAAGGGCATGATAATAGCGCTTAAACATGCAGACCAGATAAACGCCTTCTTCAGCTCAGACTCTTCCTTCTTAGCCCTTACACTTACATCTGCTTCGAGGTCTATATCATAGCCAATATCCCTTATGATGGATATGACCTCCTTGAGTTCTATTTCCTTCTTCGGGAATATGACGGCCTTCTTCAAGGGAAAGTTGACCCGCGCCTCGTTTATGTCTTCAAGTTTGTTTAACTCCCTCTCTATACGGGCAGCACAGGCAGCACAGGTCATACCCTTTATAGGGAGTTCAATCTTTTCAGCCATTTCCTTTCCTTCTGGTTGTTATATAACTATAAAGCATGTAAGAATAGATAACAATTCTTTTATCCTTTGTGGTAGTATTTTTTGATGCTATCCCATAGAAGAGATATAAAAGGGATATTTATACTTGCGGGTGTTTCGTTTCTTATTTCACTTTTTATCTTCTTCTCTGAAGTTCTCAGAGTCTTCGAATATAAGGTTTACGATATCTTTTCCCGCCACCTCAATCCTCTGAGGGCCTCTGAAAGGATATGCATTATTCAGGTCGATCAACAGAGCCTTGATGCATTGAGCAAACAGGGTATTACGTGGCCATGGCCAAGACAGATATATGCACCTATTATTGAATATCTCTCAGAAGCTGAGGCAGTGTTTGTGGATATCCTTTTCACTGAAGAATCATCCTATGGCCGGGATGACGATAAAATATTTGGGGAATCTATAAAAAAGGCAGGTAATGTCTATCTCCCCCTCTTTCTTTCCAGGGAATGTAAGATAATTACAGGTGATGATGAAACGTTTTTGAAGCGTATTGCCATAAAACAGGAATTCTCAACGCCATTTATATACCATTCTTTTATTCCCCCTGTTGATGCACTAAAAAAGTATGCACAGGGTTTAGGAAATGTAACCATTATGCCCGATGAAGACGGTGTGTATCGGAGAATGCCACTTGTGTTTCGCCTCAACAACCATCTAATTCCAGGTTTTGTGATGAGCTATTTTGTGGAGAAACGTTTCATCCAGTTCAAGAAGGACGCCATCTATGTAAACGATATTCCAATCCCTGCAAGGGATGGGAAAATGCTTTTACAGTACCATCCTGAAAAGAATCCTTTTTCAGTATTCTCTTTTGTCGACATATTGAATGCCTACATAAGAGAAACAAAAAAGGAACAATCATCAACCCCTAAGACATTTTTCAAAGGAAAAACAGTCTTTATCGGCTTAACCGCTGCAGGGCTCTTTGACCTGAAACCCACACCAATCTCTTCAACATCACCGGGCACCATTATCCATGCTACAGCCTTTGAAAATATGATGGATAAACATTTCATTAAATCTGCCCGCGTTATCTATATAGTTCTCTTAATTGCATTGATTTCCGCGATCATCCCCTATATTGTTTTAAGGCATCACTCGCTGGGCATGAATCTCTTCATATTTTTCATCTCCCTTGTAACCATTTTTTCTTTTTCCTCCCTCTTATTCAGGCTATCCTTTTATATCCAGGTTATCCCTCTTACCGTTTCCCTTATTCTCAGCTTTATTATCGCTTCACTTTACAGTTATGCGATTGAAGGAAGGGAACGGCTCTTTATAAAAAGAACATTCTCCCAGTACATGGATAGAAAGATCGTTGATTATCTCCTCAAGAATCCCTCTGCAATAAAGCCTGGTGGCCAGAGCCAGGAGGTTACGGTCTTTTTTGCAGATATTGCCGGTTTTACTACCATTTCGGAAAGGTATGCACCTGAAGATACTGCCCTCATGCTCCATCAGGTTCTAAATGGCCTTACAGAAATTGTCATAAAATATTCCGGGGTTGTCGATAAGTATATTGGTGACTGCATTATGGCATTCTGGGGTGCACCGGTCAAAACAAAAGAAGACGAAAATCATGCATGTCATGCTGCCATTGAATGCCTGGCACGTCTCAAGGATATAAACGGAACATTCTCTACAAAAGGTATGGGGGAGATAGCAATCAGAATTGGTATGCACACGGGAAATGCCATAGTGGGAAATATAGGCAGTGACAGGCTCTTCAATTATACGGTCATAGGTGATACGGTCAATCTTGCATCACGCCTTGAGTCTGTAAACAAATTCTTCAAAACACGTATTATTGTCAGTGAAGAGACTATCAAAAAGACGGAAGATAATTTCCTTTCGAGAGAACTCGGTCTCATTGAAGTAAAGGGCAAGACCATACCTGTACGCATCTTTGAGCTTATAGGAGAGAAAGGCAAGGTTTCTTCTGAGAAAGATGCTTTTATTAAACTTTACAATCAAGGTCTTTCCTTTTACAGAGAGGTGAAATGGAAGGAGGCAAAAGATATATTCGAATCACTGTTAAAGGATTCTCCTGATGACGGACCATCTGAATTCTATAAGGCAAAATGCGAGGAACTTTTATCAGGTATTCCATTGACAGAAGGCTGGTCTATTGTTAAAATGAAAGAAAAATGAAGAGATATAGCGCATTCCTATTTCTTTATCTTTTCTCTTTTATCTCTCTTTCATGGGCAGAGCCTGTAATGGTTCTCACAAAAGAGAATGCATTAAGAGAAGGACCGAAATTCTTTGCCCCTGTAAAGATACAGGTAAAATACAATGATACGCTTGATGTTATTGGACAGGAAGGTGATTGGTACAGGGTAAGATTCAAAAATGTAGTGGGCTATATACACAGGACTGCTATAGAAAAGAAGACCATTTCCTTAAAAGAGACTGCTGGAACACAGAAACATACCCCATCTAATGCAGAAGTTGCCCTTGCTGGTAAGGGATTCAATCCACAGGTTGAAAAGGCGTATCAAGACAAACATCCGGAAATGAAATACTCCCTTGTAAACAAGGTTGAGACCTATACAGCAACAGACAATGAGGTAAGAGACTTCATAAAAAAAGGAGGTCTTCAAGAGCCGTGATGATTCATCGTGCGATTCTCTTCTTCCTTATTTCCCTCTTACTCACTGCATGTGTGACAACTGACAGTAAAAAAGGTATGGATATGTTCTTTACAGCAATTGATGTTACCAAAAAGGCATCGAGACCAATCTCGGATGAGGAAGAATATTATGTGGGTCGTGCTGTTGCTGCCCGTATCTTCTCATTCTATCCTCTTCTTGAAAATAAAAGACTGACCAATTATCTAAATGTCGTTGGAAGGGCACTTACACTCCATTCTGAGAGACCCTTCACCTATGGGGGTTACCACTTTGCAGTTCTAAACTCAGAGGAGGCGAATGCCTTTGCCTGTCCAGGAGGCATCATCCTCATTACAAAGGGCATGGTAGATATTGCCCAAAACGAAGATGAACTTGCTGCAATCCTTGCCCATGAGATAGCCCATATCAATTATCGTCATGGGATTAGCTCCATTCAACAATCACGATGGACTGAAGCACTTACAATAATTGGAGCAAAGGCTGTAAAAGAGTACGGGTCACAGGAGCTTTCCCGTCTCGTAAATATCTTTGAGGACTCTATAGATGATGTCTTTAAAACCCTTGTAGCCAATGGTTATGGTCAGTCACAAGAATTTATGGCAGATGAGGCAGCAAAGGTATATCTCACAAGTGCTGGATATAACCCTTCCGCCCTTATCAATGTACTTGAACGCCTTGATAGATATAGTACAAAATCAAATAGAGGAATTGTAAAAACCCATCCGGACACTTTAGATAGAATAGAAAACCTTAAAAAGAATATAGTAGCCACTCAGGTATATACAACCACTGAAAATCGAAGCAAGAGGTTCAAATCTGCAATAGCAAACTGAACCTTCAAGGCAACCCTGAGGATTATTGATAATGCCTGTGTTTATGGGGCTATCAAAGGTGTGTGAAAGACAACGAAAGACAATGTAGCCTATTTCAGGGTCTTTAGCCATATGCGTCTCCTTGTCAGAATCTTTTGGTTATGCAGAATTTAATTATCTTGAGTAACATTTTTTGTGAGGCAATTCGATTGCCTTGACAATGAGTAAAAATTTTCTTATTCTAATGCACTTCAGCGGGCCGTTAACTCAGGCTGGCAGAGTATCTGCCTTTTAAGCAGAGAGCCGGAGGTTCAAGTCCTCCACGGCCCACATGTCCCCATCGTCTAGCTTGGCCTAGGACATCGGCCTTTCAAGCCGGCAACGGGGGTTCAAATCCCCCTGGGGACGCTTTTAAGATCAATGGGTTATAAAATCAATCTATTTTAAAGTATAATTCTGGTGCCCTCTGGGTGCCCTCGTCTTGTCATTTTTTAAACTTTCTAGTGTAGTGTCTCTAACGGA
>DHGO01000054.1 GCA_002402795.1 Deltaproteobacteria bacterium UBA4796 | reverse complement strand
ATTTCCAGAAGGCAGCCAAAGCAACAGGGTTAAGCCAGCAGATTCCATTCTATCAGCATACAGCTACAGAATTTTCTACACTTGAACCCCAGGGTCTCAATGCACCTGAAGGTGTCTTTGGAACTGCAAATTATCTTTACTACTATCCTGACACACCAGCAAACAGAGCATTTGTCGATGAGTTCAGGAAAAAATATAGTAGATATCCACGGATTGGAGCTCTCTACGGATATATGACAGCCCAGTTTATAGTAGAAGGCTTCAAGAAAGCGGGAAAAATAGACAGGGAAGCCTTTATCAATACAGTTGAGGGTCTGGCACTCGATAGCCCTGTTGGTAAACTTGAAATTCGTGCATGTGACCATCAACTCACACTGCCCATGTATTTCGGTATAACCAAGAAGGTGGGCGGGTACAATTATCTCCTTTCAACAGATAATATTACAATCCCTGCAAAGGATTATCTACCAACATGTGAGGAAGTCAAAAAAGCAAGAAAATAAACTTAGGTTAGTGCAGGGAAAAATTTAGTGGACTTTATCTACTCAATAATCTCACCACAGGTTCTGTCACAGATTCTGGTTGGTTTGAGCAGGACTGTAATACTTTTCATTGTCTCCTCGGGCATGAGCCTCATACTCGGTGTTCTGAGGATACCAAACGTTGCCCATGGCTCCCTCTATATGATAGGGGCATATATGGCGTTCAGCGTATCCCATTTCTTCGGCGGTAGCGATATTGGTTTCTGGCTTGCATTGATTGGAGCTCCCTTAGGTGTTGCACTTGTAAGTCTTGTCGCAGAGCGGGGACTCTTCCAGTATCTCTATGAGAGGGAACATCTCATGCTCCTTCTCCTCACTTTTGCTGTTTCTCTTGTGTTTGGTGACCTCGTAAAAATCGTCTGGGGTGCTGCGTACAAATCCGTACCGGTACCCCAGGTTTTTCAGGGGTTTGTCCTGCTCTTTGGAAATCTTCCTTTTCCAAGATACAACACATTTCTTCTCGTTATTGGTCCACTCGTTGCAATTGTACTATGGCTAATTGTCAATAAAACAAAGATAGGGAAAATCTCCAGAGCAGCAGCGGTTGACAGGGAGATGGTTGGTGCTGTTGGTATTAATGTGAGCTGGGTATTTGGTATAGTCTTTGTTATTGGATGTCTTCTTGCAGGGCTTGGCGGAGCCCTTGTTTCACCTACAGTAAGTGTTACACTTGGCATGGATCATACGCTCATCATCGAAACCTTCCTTATTGTGACTATAGGTGGCCTTGGAAATATATGGGGTGCTTTACTCGGGGCCCTCATATTCGGTCTCACCCAGTCTCTCGGCATCCTCATATGGCCACAGTTTGGCATCATCTTTCCCTATGCGGCTGTTGTTGTAGTGCTTCTATTCAGACCTACAGGACTTCTTAAATCAACATGGTAGATAAGGTGTAATAATCATGGCGGGGAGAGCAGGGCAGAAAAAATATATAAATCTTTATATAGCCATTGCTATTCTTCTCCTTTTTCCGCTATTTCTCCCGAGATTCTATATCTACCTGATTTCAATCATACTCCTCTATGGCCTTCTGGCGACAAGCCTCAACATTGTTCTTGGCTATGGTGGCATATTCCAGTTTCACCATGCTGTTTTCTATGGTGTTGGCGCCTATGGAATTGCCCTTGTGCTCACAAAAACAGGCTTCCCACCGTGGATTGGCTTTATTATCGGTCCTCTTATATCTGCAGCCTTGAGCCTTATTATGGGGCTCATCTGTATACGCCTTTCAAAGCTCTATTTCGGCATGCTCCAGATATCCCTTGGTTCTCTTGTGTGGGCAATTGTATATCGATGGTATTCATTCACAGGTGGTGACGATGGTATCCATGGTATACCAATCCCTGAACTTCTTCAATCACCGAATGGTGCATACTATTTTACCCTGATTATCACAGTCATCTCTATGTGGTTAATGTATAAGATTATAAAATCACCATTTGGAAGTGTACTTCAGGGAATACGTGATAATCCTGTCCGTAGCGAGATGATTGGTGTAAATGTAAAGAAACATCAACTTCTCGGGCTTGTCATAGCAGGTTTCTTTGCAGGCGTTGCAGGTATGGTTTTTGTTGTGGTGGACAATACAGTTTTTCCTGATATGATGTTCTGGACATTTTCCCTTGAAGTGCTCATCATGTGCCTTCTCGGAGGTTGGTTCTCTTTCCTGGGCCCTATGCTTGGAGCTGCAGTAGTCGTTGCACTCAGGACCTTTGTAAGCACCTTTACGGTTTACTGGGCGCTGGTTCTTGGTATAATCATGATACTTGTTATATTTTTCCTTCCTAACGGAATACTTGGTTATGTTGAAGAGATCATAAAACGGAGATCTCAAACCGGGTCTACTATTAAGGGGTAAGGTGTGTTACGGGTTGAGTCTGTAACAAAATCATTCAGTGGTTTTATGGCAGTGAAAAATGCAAATCTTGATGTACAGCAAGGAGAGATTGTTGCTGTCATAGGTCCAAACGGCGCTGGAAAAACAACACTTTTCAATCTAATCACAGGCATACTCAAACCTGACAATGGAAGGGTATTCTTCAAGGATGAGGACATTACAGGGTTACCACCCTATGAGGTCTGTAAAAAACGCATTTCCCGTTCCTTTCAGATTGTTAACGTCTTTCCGAGACTTACAGTTTTTGAAAATGTCCAGGTCTCTGTACTCTCCCAGAAGAAAAAAACATGGAACCTTTTTACGCCATCAAACAGATTGGTAGTTGAAGAGACAGTGGAGATACTGAATAACGTAGGGCTTATAGATAAAAAAGATCGTACTTCAGCGCTTCTCTCCCACGGCGACCGCAAGCTTCTTGAAATTGCTATTGCCTTAGGAGGCAATCCAGAATTCCTCATACTCGACGAACCAACTGCAGGCATGTCCCCAGAGGAAACATCACGCTGTATTGACCTCATCAAACAGCTATCTGATAAACTTGGATTGACCATACTCTTCTGCGAGCATGACATGGAACTTGTCTTTGCGATAGCTCAGAGGATTATGGTTATGGTAAGGGGTACAACAATCATTCAGGATACCTGTAACGAGGTTAGGTGCTGTAAGGAGGTACAGGATGCATACCTTGGAGGAAGTGAAGTATGCTCAGTATAAATAGCATCGATACCTATTATGGTTTAAGTCACATCCTCTTTGACATTTCCCTTACTGTTTCACAGGGAGAAGTTGTCGGTCTCCTTGGAAGAAACGGTGCAGGGAAAAGCACCACCATGAGGAGTATCATGGGATTAACACCTCCAAAAAAAGGAACAATTACTTTCAAAAACAAAGATATTACAGGGGAAAAACCCTTTGCCCTCTTCAGAAAAGGTATAGGATATGTCCCTGATGATAGAAGGGTCTTTGCAGATTTGACAGTGGATGACAACCTTGAAATTGTCCACAGGAGAGGAAATGAATGGGATAAGGATCGGGTGTATGAACTCTTTCCTGCTCTGAAGGAGATAAAATCAAGAAAGGCAGGTAATTTAAGCGGTGGCGAACAGCAGATGCTCACAATAGCACGGGCACTCATGGGGAGTCCTGAGTTGCTGCTTCTCGATGAACCAACAGAAGGTCTTGCGCCTCTTATAGTTCGCGACCTTGAGACACAGATTTTGAAACTCCGGGATGCAGGTATAAGTATCCTTCTTTCGGAGCAGAATATAAAATCTGCCATGAAGATGATAAACAGGGTCTATGTTATTGATAATGGCAGGATACGCTTTGAAGGAAGTATATCAGAATTCGAGGCACAAGAGGAGATTAAGAAGAAATATCTCATGGTATAGCACCTTCTTCTCGACCATTCTAATAACACAACATAAAAGATAAACAAAGGATAAGGGTTATAATGGATGCAACTATCGTTTTGACAATAACCCCTTGCTGTGTTACAAAAAAGGAGCATGGCCCTTAAGATTTACAATACCCTCACACTTAAAAAAGAAGCCTTCAAACCAATTGAAAAGAATGTCATAAAGCTCTATGTATGCGGGGTAACGGTCTATGGCCACTGCCATATAGGCCATGCCAGAAGCGCCATTGTGTTCGATGTAGTCTACCGTTATCTGCTCGAAAAGGGATACAACGTAATTTTTATAAAGAACTTTACTGACATTGATGACAAAATTATACGGCGTGCCAGCGAGGAAGGCATATCCTGGAAAGAGGTGGGTGAAAAGTACATTAAATCCTTCTATGAAGATATGGATGCGCTCCATGTTCTAAGACCTGTTCATGAACCAAGGGCAACAGAACATATAGAAGATATGGTAAGGCTTGTGGAAACACTACTGGAAAAAGGATATGCCTATAAAGTCAATGGCAATGTCTACTTTTCTGTGGAGCGCTATAAAAAATATGGGGAACTCTCAAAACGTACCCTTGAAGAGATGCTCGCAGGTGCACGTGTGGAAATAGATGAACGCAAAAAAAATCCGCTTGACTTTGCCTTATGGAAAGCATCAAAGGAAGGGGAACCTTTCTGGGAAACCCCCTTTGGTACGGGCAGGCCAGGCTGGCACATAGAGTGTTCTGTTATGAGCACAAAATACCTCAACAATCCTTTCGACATACATGGTGGTGGAAAGGACCTCATATTTCCCCATCATGAGAATGAAAAGGCACAGACAGAGGCTGCAACGGGTAAGCCCTTTGTGAACTACTGGATGCATAATGGTTTCGTAAACATGGAAAAGGAAAAAATGTCCAAATCTATCGGAAATATTTTCCTTATAAAAGACTTTCTTAAAAATCACCACCCTGAAGCATTACGCCTTTTCTTTTTATCAACCCACTACAGGAACCCCATTGACTACAATGAACAGTCCCTCGAAGACATGCATAATGCCCTTTTGAGACTCTATTATACCCTCGAGAGGGTTTCAAAACTCCAGCCTGCAAAAATTATAAAACCAAAAAGACATATCCCTGCAGACGAACTTTTTAACAGATTCTATAAAGCAATGGATGACGATTTCAATACAGCCCTTGCCCTTTCGTATA
The DNA here is from genome assembly GCA_002402795.1 of Deltaproteobacteria bacterium UBA4796. GTDB lineage: Bacteria > Desulfobacterota > Syntrophorhabdia > Syntrophorhabdales > Syntrophorhabdaceae > UBA8905. The sequence goes on along the minus strand of DHGO01000054.1, from coordinate 2,982 downwards.
TCTTTGAACTCTCAAAAATGTTAAACAGGATGATCGATGAATATGATGAAAGTGCCATCCATTCAATACATTATACACAAAATCTTATGGTGAGACTCGCAAGGATATTAGGGTTGCTTAACGATGATTTACAAACCTTTCATCATAACGAAACACAAAGGCACCTCGAGGCTAAAGGACTCGATATGGAAACACTTGAAAAGATGATACATGAAAGAACGGATGCAAGGAAAAACAAAAACTTTAAGAAGGCTGATGGGATTAGAAATTTGCTGCTCGAAAAAGGTATTATGTTGCTTGACACGCCGGCTGGAACTGAGTGGAGGATTAAATATATATCCCCAATGAAAGGAGAAGAATAAATGATAGAAGTAAGATTGCATGGAAGAGGTGGCCAGGGAGCTGTAACATCAGCAGAACTTATTGCTCAGGCAGCTATAAAACAGGGGCTTTTTGCCCAGGCTTTTCCAAGCTTTGGTCCGGAAAGAAGGGGTGCACCTGTACAAGCCTTTTTAAGGGTATCTGATAAATCCATCAGGCTCAGGTCAAAGATATATAAACCCGATCATGTAATTATTCTTGATCCAACACTCCTGAATACAGTTAATCCAACAGATGGATTGAAACCAGGGGGGTTTGTTATCATAAACACGCATATTTCCCCTGAGGAACTTAAAAGGTTATTTCCAGGATACAACATTGCATATGTGGACGCATCAAAGATTGCCAAAGAAGAGCTTGGGGTTCCTATAACAAATACCACCATGCTTGGAACACTCATCAAGGCAACGAATATTATACAGATTGATTCTCTTGAAACACCTGTTAGGGAGCGTTTTGGTGTTGTTGCCCAGAGGAACATAAATGCCTACTTAAGGGCACACAGGGAAACAAAGATTATTTCCCATTGATATGATGGTATATCCATCCTGTTTTTAAGTACATCATTGAATCAGCATGCTCTCAATAGAATCTCCGGGAATATTGTGGACCTCATCAATGGCACTATATATCCAGGCACCGTAGAGATTGCAAAGGGAAAAATCACAGCCATAAAAAGAGGTCAGACCCCATATGGTGTCTTTATACTACCTGGCTTCATTGACTCCCATGTCCACATTGAAAGCTCCATGATCATTCCTTCAGAGTTTGCACGGCTTGCAACAACTCACGGAACTGTAGCAACCGTTTCTGATCCCCATGAAATCGCAAATGTTCTGGGCATTGATGGGGTCATGTTTATGATAAACAATGGTAGCACTGTGCCTTTCAAGTTTTACTTTGGCGCACCATCCTGCGTCCCGGCAACAACCTTTGAGACAAATGGAGCAACTCTTGATACGGACAAGATAGAAAGACTTCTTGAGATGAAGGAGATTCTTTATCTCAGCGAAGTGATGAATGTTCCTGGGGTTCTTTATAGAGATCCTGCCATCATGGGAAAAATAAGGATTGCCCGGCGTTTAGGAAAAAAGGTTGATGGTCATGCGCCTGGATTACGTGGCGAGCATGCAAAACAATATTGCGAGGCAGGCATATCAACGGATCACGAGTGCCTCGACATAGAAGAGGCACTTGAAAAGATTGGATATGGCATGAAAATCCATATCAGAGAAGCCTCAGCGGCTCGCTGTTTGAATATACTATATCCTCTTCTTGAAAACCATTCTGAGTCATGTATGTTCTGTTCTGACGATATCCATCCTGATGATTTAATACAGGGGCATATCAATGAGATGGTAAGAAAGACAGTACAATATGGAATAGACAGGATGAAGGTGCTCCGGTGTGCCACAGTGAATCCGGTTATGCATTACGGGCTCGATGTTGGATTACTGAGGCCTGGAGACCCCGCTGATTTTATCGTTGTAAACAATCTTGATGAGTTCTGCGTAATGAAAACAGTAATCAATGGGGCAATTGTAGCAGAATGTGGTGAAACCCTTATACCTTCAGTCAAAACAGATGTACCCAATAATTTCAGGACGGAAAAAAAGAGCGTCTCTGATTTCAAGCTAAAGACAAAAGGACCTTTCATCAATGTCATTGAGGCAGTTGAAGGGGAACTGGTCACCTATAGACGTATTCTCAGACCAAAGGTGAAAAGGGGTTACGCTGTTTCAGATATAGCCAATGATGTGCTGAAAATTGCTGTGGTAAATCGTTATCAGGATGCACCACCTTCTATTGGTTTTGTAAAAGGGTTTGGTATCAAAAAGGGAGCCCTTGCCTCATCCATAGCCCACGATTCCCATAATATCATCGCCATCGGAACGACCGATGAGGAGTTGTGTGCAGCGGTAAACTGTATTATAGAACAGAAAGGAGGGCTCTGTTGTATTAATGAAGGTGTACAAAAGATTCTTCCTCTGCCCGTGGCAGGAATCATGACTGACAAGGATGGAAAAGGTGTTGCACAAATGGATTTTGAACTCCATGTCTTTCTTAAGAACCTATGTCCGAGTCTTTCCAGGCCTTTCATGACACTCTCCTTCATGGCCCTTCTCGTTATACCTGAACTGAAAATCAGTGATAGAGGGCTTTTTGATGGAAAACAGTTTACTCCTATAGATCTTTTTTCCCGATGATTCCTTTCTTTCTTGAGTCTATTCCTATTATGATTGTCTGCATTTTAGGGTACTCCTTTCGGTTTTCAATCCGCTATATCTTGGTTCATAGAGACCATTCCTGAAGTCATACGCTGGAGTGATTTTTTAAACGTCTTGTGCCTTTATGACATACGTTCTTACAATCATATCATGAAGTCCTTGTTTCTTTTTGGTCCATCCAACCATCATATAGCCGACAAAGAGAATTAATGCTGAAATGAACTCTGCGAAAAATCGTCCAGTAGCTATACCAAACGAAATCCGTTTCCCGTTTTCATCAATAACCTTCATGAGCTATGATGCTTTTAGTGGACACCAAAGTTGATGTAAAATACAAAGATGGAGGTATCACAATGGAGAAGATCCCAAAGGC
>DHGO01000109.1:10148-27218 GCA_002402795.1 Deltaproteobacteria bacterium UBA4796 | reverse complement strand
CCCTCAGCAAGAGCCATCTCGTACCGTTTTGATTTCTGTAATTCAACAATTAATTCATCCACAGGTTTTTCGAGAATCAGTATCATTTTGCCCTGGTCTTTTAAATAGGGCATACCTCTTTTGACGTAGGCTTTGGTGGCTTCTATAAGAGGAATTTCATCTTCCCATATATAGTGAAGATCCGGCTGGACAAAGACGAAATCAAATTTATTGAGCAGTAAAAAAGGGAATTCAATCTCCATATGAAAGAAACCATTCTTCTTTGCAATTTCTTTTGCAGTAATGAACCACTCCTTGTTACTTATGGAATTCCATATTGATTCATCGCTACCCAGGCTCGAAACAACATCCTGAATCTTTTTATTATCTACTATCCTGTAAAGATAGGTTGTGGTAATTATGTCGAGGATATTCTGTAAGCGTTCTGAATATTTTTTCAGCGTAATCTCAAGGTCCTTTTTCAGGGTAACATCCTCTTTTATTTTGTCTGAAAGAGAAAAGTATTGTTTATAGTTTTTTTCAAACTCGTGGATAATCTCTTCCGGGTTTCTGTCAAAAAGACTCAACTGATTTTTTGAATCAAAAAAACTATAAATATCCTTTATGGACATTCCAATCAGGGGATTCCCCAATTTGTAGTTCTTTGCCGCAAGAAGAAAGCGATTCTTCATTGTATTTTGTAATATATCGAGAGAAAAAGGAGACCGTTCAATACCATAAAGAAGATTATCCGAAATGTATTTTTTTAATGTAACCTCATCTTCCCATTCACTGACGAACGTGTTTTTGACTTTATAAGGAAGGATAAAGGATAGGTAGGCAATGCTTTCTATAAGCCTTATTGCCACATTGCCAAATCCCGGTGTCATATCGAGAACCTTTCGTGAAAGTATATCCTCTTTTGTGAATCCAGTCTTTCCATCTATTAAAATATCCTCCATATGTAATGTAATAAGATAGTCTCTTTTGCTGAATAGGTAGGAAGCAATATCTGATGTGTTATATTCGGCGATGATTGATGGTTTTACGAAATTCTGAGGGGAGATTTTAACCTGTCTCTCTTTGAGATATTCCTCAGTGTGAGGAAATGAATTATTTGGAAAGAGTTCTTTCGACCCTGTTATTACCATGGAATATATATCAGCCCTTTTTTTTGTTTCTCTTATCGATTTTTGATAGGAGATTTTCTTTGTTCGTAACAGGTCGATTAATTCATTTCTCTCTTCTTCCAGCATCTCCGGTAAAAGCGATGTGAGACCATTACAGGAAAATATTTTATGGAAAAGATGGAAGGCATTATGGTCAACAAGAGATGCTTCTATATCCATTTCGATAAGCCTTTTTTCATACTGAAGGGGCTTTTTAAGAAGAATCCAGCTTTTCCCATTCGTAAGAATACCCCAGGGGGTTTTTGCCTTTTTTAAAAGATACATCATCTGGTAGAGCGGTATTCTGTTTTCAAACTCAAGGTAAAAACCGCTGACACCTTCCTGAAGGTTACTGCCGTATCTTTTGAGGAGTAGAATGCAAAGTGTATGGGTATAGTATTCTTCTGTTCCCCACAACCCTGACGTTTGTGCTATTTCCTGGTCCTGTGAAAAGAGGGCTACATCAGGCCCCTTTACATGCTCCTCAAAAAATTTTGGTTTGGATTCATAGGCATAGCCTAAATTTTTAAGGATGGGTTTTATGAGATTCGTTTCAGTATGGATTTCACTTGCAAAACCTTTCATCTCCTGAAATTTATTAACAAGCTGGGCTGTTGTGGCATAGATAGTCTCTTCTTTTGGAAGAGAAAGAATTTTTTCAATGGTAAATGAAGAGAGTAAAGTATTTCTTAGTAATGAAGCATGCATGTTTTGAAATAATAATCGTTTAAGATATTTTAGTCAAGAAGAGGGGTATCTTTGTCTTCCTTATCGATACCAAGTGATTGGATTCTTTCTATTTCTTTAAGTTTCATCCTTATGATTATGATAAGACCGATGATACCGACCCAGAAAATAGCAAGGGTCTGGTATATGATAAATCTGTCGTATGGCGCTGCTGGAAAGACATCTATTTTAGTTTCCTGCGCCAGAAGGATACCTGCATTCATAAGCAGTGAAACAAGAACAAGTATAATTCTTTTCATAACATCACCCTAACTTAGAAAACCAATAATAGTCATTATAATAAAATAGAGTGTATAGAGTACGCCAATCCAGGTAAAGAGGACACTCTTCTCGCCACGGCTCGATTTCCTGTCAAAGAATGGTATGAGAAAAAAGAAGAAAATGCCGCATGATATGAGGATAATGGCAATGGTCTCACCATTGAGTCCCATAATCTCACCGGGAAAGAATTTCAATGTCTGGAACAGGAATAAGAAATACCACTCCGGTTTGATATTCTCAGGTGCAGGGGCAAGGGGATCTGCCTTCTTTCCAATCTCAGGAGGAAGGAGTGTTGCAAAGGTCACCATTATACCGAGAACGATAAGCCATATGATGAGGTCTTTATACAAAAGATTCGGAAAGAAAGGGGTATATCCATGAACCTTCTTTTCCTGCGATAAAGGAATACTCATGCCGTGATACTGGACAAGGAACACATGAAAACCGATGAGTATCATGGTGACAAGAGGGAGAAGGGATACATGGAATGCATAAAAGCGGATTAATGTTTCACCGGTTACATCTATGCCTCCTCTCAGGAAGGACTTGATGAAGTTACCGATTAATGGTAGATTTCCTGCTCCACCTGTTGCAACACGTACTGCTGCGAATGCCCTCTCATCCCATAACATGAGATAGCCGCTCAAGCCAAAGAAGATGGATATGCCGAGAAGTACAATACCGGTAAGCCACAAAAGTTCTCTTGGTTTCCGGTAGGATTTCAGAAGGAGCGTACTGAAGGCATGAATAAAGAGGGCAAGAATGGCAAGCTGTGCACCCCAGTGATGGAGAGAGCGGAAGAACCATCCCATATTCAGTTTTGTTACGATTTCTATAATACTCTTATAAGCAAATTCGTGATGGGGAACATAGTAGAAGGCAAGGACAATACCCGTTATGAACTGAATGATGAAAAGAAACATGGCAATACCGCCAGTATAATACAATATCTCGTATTTGTGCCGGGGTACGAGTTTATGTTTTGCAAAAACCCTTAGCGGTTCAATATCGTACCGTTCCTCAAACCAATCTTTAAGCCTTTGGTAACTCAACCTTTATCCCCTTTTTTGCAATTATGAGTTTTTCCCCTTCCGTCTGTATCTCGAAAAACTCAAGCGGTTTTGGCGGCGGTCCTTCTATATTTTTCCCGTTTTCATCGAACCAGCCTTTATGGCATGGGCAGTAGAATTTTTTCTCATCAGGCTTGTAGGTGACATTACATTCCATGTGTGTACAGACGCCCTTGAGCGCGTGAGTTGAACCATCCTCTTTCTTGAAGAAAAGACCGAGCTTTCCTCCCCAGGCAAAGGGTTTCACTGAGTTAGGTGATATGTCAATAAAATCTTTAACATTAAGAACAACAAAATCTGGCTCTTTTCCAAGTGTGGGAAAGGCAAATTTGAGAAGGGCATATAGACTTCCACCACAAAAGGCAACAAGCCATCCACCGAATAGAGCATTGAGAAAGGTTCTTCTTGTAACAAGGGAATAATCAATCTTCATTTGTTTCCCTTCCCGAGAAGTTTATATTTGATGAGCTTTTTGCGCAAGCTTACAATAGAATCAGTGGGACGTACATCCTTTGGGCAGGCATCAATGCACCTCAGCATTGTGTCACAGCCCCATACACCTTTGTCGTTGTTTACTGCCTCTAATTCTTTCATCGGTCTTTCATCCCTTGAATCAGAGATAAAGCGTTCTAATTTTGCAAGGGCGGCAGGACCTGCATAGTCTGGATTTCTCGATAAGACAGGACATGCACCGTAACAGCAAGCGCAGAGAATACAGTTGACAAACTGGTCTATCCTTTTCCTGTCTCCCTCGCTCTGATAAATCTCCTTTTCAGGGTCAGCGCTATTACGCACAAGGTAGGGCCGAATCTTTTCGTACATGTTCCAGAAAGGGGTCATATCAACAACCAGGTCTTTGATAATTTCTAAGTTCGGGAGAGGCTCGAGAATAATCTCCCGTGTATCAAATGATGCAACCTGAGTCCTGCATGCTAAATCTATCTTGCCATTAACTACCATGGCACAGGAGCCACATACTGCAGAACGGCAGGAGGCACGGAATGCAAGTGTTCCATCTATCTCATCACGTATTCTATTGAGCACTGTGAGAACCGTAAGACCAGGAATTACGCGTATTCTGTAAAGCTGGAATTCTGGTCTCTTTTCAGGAACACTCGAATCGTATCGCAGTATCTTGAAGGTATAGATATCGCCTGTCAATACTTCCTCTCCATGGGCTGGTATTTGGTGATTACCACATCCTTATAGGATATTTCTGGTTTTCCATCTTCCCTGATAGTTGCCATTGTGTGTTTGAGCCAGTCAGTATCGTTTCGTTGCGGAAAATCCCTCCTTGAATGGGCTCCACGACTTTCCTCCCTGAGAAAAGCACCAAGGGTGATGATGTGGCAGATATCGAGCATGTACTCAAGCTCTATAGCTCCGATTAATTCATAGTTCATAAAGAGATTCGATGAGGTGATACTTACGTTTTTCGCACGGCCCTCAAGCTCTATAATTTTGTTAAGCGCAGTTTCAAGTTCCTGTTTTATCCGAAATATACCCACATAGGCGCTCATCGTCTTTCTCAGTTCATCAAGAATTCTGAAGGATTTTTCTCCATTCGAGTTTCCTAACTTTCTTATCTTTGCTTCTACATCATTTGTTGCCTGCTCTATTGCTTTTGCATCAGGTTCGCTATTTATTGCCTGGAGGTAGTTGTCTATCGCAATTGCTCCGAGCTTGCCGAAAACAATTGTCTCAAGAAGGGAATTACCACCGAGTCTATTTGCTCCGTGAACACTCACACATGCACATTCACCAGCAGCATAAAAACCCTTTATCACTGTCTCGCTTTTTTCGTTTGTGTCAATACCACCCATCGAGTAATGCTGGGCAGGCATGATGGGAATTGGTTCAAGCACAGGGTCAATACCGAGGAAGTCAAGACAGATATTCCGTATACCTGGAAGTCTCTCCAAAATTTTTTCTCTTCCAAGATGGCGAAGGTCAAGATGGACGTATTTCCCGAGTTCGCTTTCGAAGCCTCTGCCCTCTTCAATCTCTGTGGTGATACTCCTTGATACTATATCCCTTGGGGCTAACTCCATGGCTTTTGGGGCATAGCATTCCATGAACCTCTCACCATTTTTATTTACTAAGTAACCTCCTTCACCCCTCGCCCCTTCAGTCATGAGGATGTTTGTGCCTATGATTGATGTTGGGTGGAACTGGACAAACTCCATATCCTTTAAGGGCACACCTGCCTTATATGCGATACCGATACCGCTTCCTGTATTTGTAAGGGCGTTTGTTGAGTAGTAGTATGTTCTTCCATACCCGCCTGTAGCGAAGAGTGTAGCCCGGGCACTGATTGCTACTATCTCACCTTTTATCTGGTCAATGGCAACCACACCGTAGCACTCTCCGTCCTTTACAACGAGTTGAGCAACGACGAACTCAGGATAGATATGGAGGCCCCTTGCAACAGAACGCTCAAAGAGGGTATTGAGGAGGACGTGGCCTGTAATATCAGCTGAATAGCATGTCCGTGGATAACCGGCTCCTCCGAAAGGTCTCTGAGCAATGGTACCATCAGGAAATCTACTGAATGGACAGCCCCAGTGTTCCATCTCATAAACGATTTTCGGTGCCTCATAGCACATAATTTCTGCAGCGTGCTGGTCAGCAAGGTAGTCACTGCCTTTTACAGTGTCGAAGGTATGCTTGTCAGGGGTATCGTCCTTTGCATCAGGATTATTGGCAAGAGCTGCATTGATACCACCCTGGGCAGCGATAGAGTGGGAACGTATAGGGTGTACCTTTGAAATTAAACCTACATTATACCTATCACAGAGACCAACAGCTGCTCTGAGTCCTGCAAGACCTCCACCAACAATGAGGACATCATGTTTGAGCATAACTTATGATGTAATAAAATAGATATAAAGCAGTATAATCGAAATAATTGAGGCTATAATATTAGATAGCCAGAATAACTGCTTTTCTTTTCTATAACCAAAATCTATTGCAATGGTACGCAAACCGTAAATACTGTGGAATGTAAAAAGAATGAAAATCAGCACATCAAGGACAGGCTGCCTGTGGAGGCTCAATGCCCAATCAGGTTTAGCCTCCTTCGTGAAGAGAAAGAAACTTGTGAAAATCTTTATACCAAAAAGTATAATAAGGGAAGCACCGCTTATTCTATGAAAGAGCCAGATGAACATATTTACTGTTTCATAACAGTTAGTAACTTTTATTGTCAAGAAAAAATTAAAAAAATGCAGGTAAACGTTAAGTCTAAAAAATATCTTGACTTTTTGAGGCAAGAGAATGAATAATTAAAAATTTAAAAGGCTTGCGGGGATAATCTAATGGAGAAGATAGAAGATACCTTCAATGACGAAATAAATCTACTCGATTATGTGAGAGTAATACTTAAACATAAAAGGCTTATACTCTGGATTACAGTCATTGCTGTTGTTTTGACAGCTTTTATATCCCTTATCGTGACACCTATATATGAGGCTAAGGCCGTGATTTTACCCATCGCACAGGGTGTTGGGACAAGTGCAACAAGCGCTATTGCATCACAGTTCGGGATTTCTGCCCCGGAACAGTCAAACACGTCAGAGGTCGTAGGCCTACTTAAAAGCAATATACTTAGAGAAAGGGTATTAAAAAGGTATAACCTGCTCCCCGTATTATTTGAAGAAAAATCTCTTAAAGATAAAACAGAAGATGAAAAGATATGGATGGGTTTAAGGTATCTTGAAGAGGCATTAAAGATAAATTTCAACCAGAAAGAAGGCACAGTCTCCATATCTATGGAGTTTGAGGATCCAAAGATTGCAGCAGATATAGTCAATTATATCCTGAAAGAGTTAAACGATTATATGAGTAGTGAAATTCGCAGGGTTGCTGAGACAAACAGAAGATACCTTGAATCCCAGATAGATAAGACGGCAGATCCCTTTATTAAGACAAATATTTACTCTCTTATTGCAAAACAGATAGAGACCTCGGCCATGGCTGAAGCAAAAGAAAATTTTGCCTTCAAGGTTATTGACCCTCCAAAAGCCCCTGATAAGAGAAGCAAACCTAAAAGGAAACTGATGGTTGTAGTTTCATTTGTAGTATCACTTTTTTTTGGAATATTTTTAGCCTTTTTCAAGGAGTATATAGATAAACATCAGGCAGATATAGAAGGCTTAGGCATAAATTATAATACAATGAAGAGATATTTAGATAAGATAAATATCTTTAGAAGGTATAAAAGGGTAAAAGGAAGACCCTGATTTTTAGGAGGTTAAATTGAGGTTAAAAAGATTTATCGTTTTAATGATAATAAGCACCTTTATGTTAAATAATATTGTTTATGCCCAACAGGCTACAGGTGTGCCAGTATCACCTGCACCTGCACAACCTGTGGGTATTGGCCCACAGCCAGCACAACCGCAGGCCCCTGTTATCCAGCCAGGTATCCCACAATCAGTTCAGCAACAGATACAGCCTCCAGCACCTACTCCAGCTTCTCCACAAGTTACGCCATCAGGTACCCTTACCCCTGAGGCATTGCAAAAACTAACGCCAGAACAGAGAAAGGCAGTCCAGGATGTAATGCAGGAAAAAGGTGGGGTCCTGACCCCTGAAGCAATAGACACTTTAAAGACTAAGCCTGAATTTAAGGGCCTGACTCCGGAAGACATAATGAAAGGAAAGGAGATTTTAGAAAAGAAGGAGGTAGAGACTCAGAAAAAGGAACCTGAAAAGGCAATAGTCCCAGTAGAAAAAGAAAAGGCAGTTATTGGTGAGACAATAGATAAGTCACTCTTTGACAGGACAAGAAAAATTGGAAAATACCAGGATATTTCAATAGATTTAAAGCCTTTTGGATACGATTTTTTCCAGGAGGCAGCAATAAAGGTATTGACAGATAGAAAAGATATACCTGTACCGAGCCAGTATGTAATAGGTCCTGGCGATGAGGTAAAGATTCTTCTCTGGGGCAGGGTCAATGCCCAGCATAATCTTATCGTTGATAGAAATGGCAATATAATGATTCCCCAGATAGGACCCATTCAAGTAGCAGGTATGACCTTTGAAGATATGTCGAAACATCTCATCGAACAGGCAGGGCAGATTGTTGGAGCAAATATTGATATTACTATGGGTTCATTGAAAACTATTCCGATTTTCGTTCTTGGTGATGTAAGAAGGCCAGGTGCATACACGATTGGTTCTTTTGCAACAATAACAGATGCCCTTCTTATAGCAGGTGGTCCAACAGGGATAGGCACAATGAGGAATATCCAGCTAAAAAGGAAAGATAAGGTTGTAACTACCTTTGACCTTTATAACCTTCTTCTGAAGGGAGATAAATCCAGGGATGTGATACTTCAGGCAGGGGATGTGGTCTTTGTTCCTGTCACAGGACCTCTTATCGGGATTGCTGGCAATGTCAAAAGGCCAGCCATATATGAGCTTAAAGAGAAACATGATTTGTATACACTTATTGAGCTTGCCGGAGGGATTATTCCATCAGCCTATACACAACAGATACAGGTGGAAAGGATTATCAGGAACGAAAGACAGGTAGTGATTGATATAGATGACAAAGATTTGACAAAATCTAAAGAATTCACCCTCCAGGATGCTGACCTTGTGAAAATATTTAATATTGTCGATAAGGAGACAAACGTAGTTTTTGTTTATGGAAACATAAAACGACCAGGTAAATACGAATATAAAATTGGCATGAGGATAAAAGACACCCTCAAGGATGAGAAAGAGTTTTTACCAGAAACTTACTTTGATTATGCCCTTATAAAAAGGCTTATGCCGCCTAATTTAGAAACACAACTGGTTCCTATCAATTTGAACAGGCTTTATACTGAAAATGACGAGAGGCAAAACATAGAACTTAACCCACAGGACATTCTATATATCTTTTCAAAATGGTTTTTCATGGATAGGCCCTATATCAATATAGAAGGAGAGGTTAGAAAAGGTGGAAGATTTGACCTTGATAATGATATGAGGGTAAAGGATGCCATATTAATTGCAGGAGGATTGACAAGGGATGCATATAAAAAAGGAGGCGAGTTATTAAGAACAAATAAAGAGACAAAAGAGGTTACCCTTATTAAATTAGATCTTGAAAAGGCACTTCAGGGCGATGTTACACATAATATTGTCTTACAGGACCTTGATAAAATCATTGTGCACTCGATATGGGGATATGTATACAAAAAGACTGTCTCAATAGATGGGGAAGTATTAAAACCAGGGACATATCCCTATACAGAGAATATGACAGTCAAGGACCTTATATTTTCAGCAGGTAATGTCCTTGAATCTGCCTATCTCGATAATGCAGATGTTTCATTTCAAATTATTGAAGACGGGAAAAGTGCAAGGATTGAACATGTAAGAATAAATCTTGGAAAGGCATTGAAAGGTGATGCTGAAAATAACCTCGTATTAAAGCCGTACAGCAGATTATTTGTAAAGAAGATTACAGACTGGAGGAGGGAACAATTTGTTAATATAGCCGGAGAGGTAAATTTTCCAGGTAAGTATATTATCAAGAAGGCTGAGACCTTATCTTCCCTGATAGAGAGGGCAGGGAGTTATACAGATAAGGCATATCTCAGGGGTGCAGTCTTTACAAGGACAAGGGTAAAAGAGCTTCAACAGAATAGCATCGATGAGATGGTGACAAGGCTTGAAAAGTCATTAATGGCAGAGAGCACGCTTCGTATGTCAACCGCTGTATCAGCAGAAGAGGTTGCAGGGTTAAAGGCACAGCAAGAGGGTACACAAAGGTTAATAGATTCATTAAAAAGGACCAGGGCAACAGGAAGGATGACAGTACAGCTTGCCCATCTGAGGCTTCTCAAGGGTAGTGAGTATGATATAGAGCTTGAGGATGGTGACACCCTTCATATACCAACTATAAATAATGTGGTCCATGTTGCTGGCGCTGTGATGATGCAGGGTAGTTACATATATTCTGATGGATATAATTTAAGTAGATATGTAGAGATGGCAGGCGGTTATACAAAGTACGCCGATACAAAGAATATGTTTATCGTTAAGGCAGATGGGAGTGCAATGAAGGTCCCTGGTGGAGGGCTTTTCTCTTGGAATCCCTTTAAATCAAGGTGGGAGGTTACTGCATTTGGTGAACCTATAAAAACCATAGAGCCTGGCGACACAATCGTTATCCCTGAAAGGCTTCAGGCTACAGCATGGTTAAGAGGGATTAAAGATATTTCACAGATACTGATGCAGGTAGCGGTTGCAGGGGCAAGTATACACTATATGTTTAAAAACGATAATGATTAAAAGTGAAAGTAGTTAAATATAAAAAATAGAAGATTATAATTCATTAATAAAAAAGAGATGTGATTTTTAATATTAACACAGGGCCCAACATCTATTGTTCAAAATTTTACAACATCTACAGGAAATATTTCAAAAATTTAGAGGCACGTTTGAAGTTCCTATAAAGAGAATATATAGAGTTTTTATTTTATCATGTCTTTTTCTATTCTTCTTCCACTTCTTATCTGTATCAGCCTCTGACGAACCTTTTACCGGACCTTCGAATCGAGGAGATACAGGGCTTATGGAGATTCCTACAGCACGGGTGATTGAAAAGAATAGATACAGAGTGGGAGCGGGTCAGGTGGACCCCTACAGGTTCTATTACATTACAATTAGCCCTCTGGATAGGCTGGAGATTACCGGAAGGGTTACAGAAATACTTGGGGTGAAGGCGAAACCACATGACCCAAAGTGGCGGGGATATGGGAATTATAAAGATAAGGCTATTGACTTCAAATATAAGTTTTTAGAGGAAGGAAAGTATGCACCTGCCATTTCCATTGGTATTATGGACCCCCATGGAACAAGACTTTATCCATCCCAGTATTTAGTTGCGAGCAAGCAGATTTATCCCTTTGATTTTACATTAGGTTTTGGAAATGGCAGGTTTGGCAAAAGGCCTCTTGATTCTCAAGATGAAGGATTCAAAATTGAAATGTTTCAAACGCCTAAGGATTGGCTTAAGGATAGTCAATTTTTCTGGGGAATCCAGTGGGCAATCTCAGATAAATATGCCCTTATGATGGAATATAATCCCATAAAATATCAGAGACAGACAAGAGACCCTGCCCATGATAAACATTTTCGGGAACAGGTTCCTTCCCGGTACAACTTTGGTTTCCGATGGAAACCCTTTAAATGGGCAGAAATAGATACAACATACCAGAGAGGAAATCAGTTAGGTGTGAATTTCTCTGTGGCATTTGATATTGGCAATCCATTGATTCCAATTTATGACCATCCCTATAAAGAAAAGGAGAGAGACAGAGAGAACCCATTGTCGGAACGTTTGATAAAGGCACTCCATGCCTCCGGTTTTAGCAATATCGGTGTTGATATGCAGGGTTATGACCTGTGGATAGAGGCACAGAATGACACATATTTTTACAGCACAAGGGCAATCGGGGTAATTCTTAAAATTGTAAATGATATTGTGCCATTAATTACGAGGAATGCAGAACAGAAGGTCCATATTGTCCTTACAGACAATTTAATCCCTGTAATCCAGTATACAACAACAAGGGCTGATATAATGGAATTATACAGGGAAAAACTTACACTTAATGAGTTTTACTATCTATCAAAGGTCAATACAGATGTCCTCGAAGTGCCTGATTTGAAAAGGGAACATAGAAAGTATTTTGACTATGGAATCAAGCCTGCCTTCAGGATGTTTCTGAATGACCCCTCAGGATTTTTTAAATACAGATTGGGTGGTTATCTATGGGGAAGCCTTAGCTTATGGAAGGGTGGTTCATTTATTGGAGGTATTGAAGGATTTCCCTGGAATACTGTATCAACTTCAAATGAGCCTTTATCAAAGCCGGTAAGGTCTGATCTCGTGCTCTATCAGGGGAAAAATGTCACTCTTGGCAGGTTGATGTATAATCATATATTAAAGACAGACCATGAATTATACGGAAAATTCGCTGCCGGACTTTTAGAGATTCAATATGCAGGGTTCGATGGTGAGGTTGCAATGCCCTTAAATAAAGGCAGGTTCATGGTTGGTCTGGGAAGTAGCGTTGTAAGAAAGAGGGATGTGGATAATGTTTTTAAATTAAGCAGTGAGTATAAAAATACATATACCACAGCCTTTTTGAATACCCGTTTGAATATACCTGAACTTGAGGTATCCATTGATGTGAAGGCAGGACGTTTCCTTGCAGGAGATAAAGGCGCACGTTTCACTATATCCAAATTTATAAATGGTGTTATACTTTCCGCATGGTATAGCACGACCAATACATCAATATTTAGAGATAGATTTAACAGAGGTTATCATGATAAGGGTNNNNCCCCATGGACAAGGGATGTGGCACAGGATATATACCATCACACTAACCTGTTCGATGTTATGGGTAGGAATACAAAAGTTTATCTTGACAAGGATAAGGATAAGATATATAAATAATAAAAAGATAGTATGTTAAAAGAAAGGGGGTAATATAGATGAAGAAGTTTTCGTTTTTAATAGCTGTTATGTTTTTGTTTACCTTTATTTTGCCTCTTACAGTATTTGCTCAGGCTGAAGGTGGAGCAGGTGCAGCAGGTGCAGCAGGTGAAGGTGCAGCAGGTGAAGGTGCAGCCGGAGCAGGGGCAGCGGGGGCCGGAGCGGCAGGCACAGCGGCAGGTGCAGGAGCGGCAGCAGGTATTACTGAAGGTACTATAGCAGCAATAGCAGTTGGTGTTGCAGCAGCAGCAGGCGCAGTAGCAGCAGCTTCAGGCGGTGGTGGAGGGGGAGGAGGAGTAACACCAACACCAGCGCATCATTAAAAATTAAATATTGTGATTATTCTTAAGGTTTCTTAAGGAGGCTGGATTTCATTCCAGCCTTTTTATTGTTAATATGAAAAGAATATTATTAATTTTAACCATTCTGATTTTAATCCTTTCAGATGGCTTTTTTAACCTTTATGCCGGTGAAAAGGAGATAGACACCATACTTGCCTCAGCAGAGGGCCTTTTCAAGATGATGAAGGCAAAGAATTATGCACGCATATGGTCATCTCTTACTGAAAAATCAAAAGGTATTATTGTTGATGATACCTATAAGGCAATCATGAAACAGAGTTCTGAAAAAGGAACTCAACCATATACAAAGGAGGCAATCCGGGAAGATTTTCAAAGAGGGGGTATTATTTCAAAGACTTACTGGGATAGCTACCTTGAAAATTTTGACCCTGACCTTGTTCTGAATCACAGTTCATGGAAGATGGGTAAGATAGAAGAAGGAAGGGCTGAAATCATAATTCAATATAAAAAATCAGAAAGACCAGCAGATCTCAAGATGTTCAAAGAAGGGGGTATCTGGAAGGTGGGCCTGGAAGAGACCTTTGGAACAAGAAAAAAATAAAAGAAGGAGAAACAGTGGGTGATTATGATGATGAAAGACCAAGCTGGCGGGATATAGATAGAAAGAAGGATAGAAGCAGGCATTACGGAAGGCAGGAAAAGACTGCAAAAAAGGAAGGACCAAAGAACAGGTGGCAGGAAGGAAGGGTCAAAGAAGCCCTTGACAGACTCTTTATGGGCGATAAAGGCACCCCTGAGCATGACAAACTTTATAAAAAGCTCCACAGCACCTATGGTACAGAAAGTTTTCTTCCTACTGTTACAAAATATCTGACAAAATATGGTCTTCCTGATGATGTGGGAACTTTGATTCTAATTCTTGATACAAAAGAAGAGGGTATTATCTTTTCCGTTTTTGAAATGTTCAAAGAGATATATAGCGCCCTATCTCCACGATACAAAGAAGATATAAGACGTAAATTGTCTATTATGTCATTAACGGACAAATCAATAAAGATAAGGGAAAAGGCTCAAGAGATACTCAACTTAATTGAGCAGAATTTAGAAAACAGAAGCCAGAATACAGGAGACAGAAATTAGAATACAGTATCCAGTAGCCAGAATCCAGATGCTTAGCTATTTTCTATTATAAAACGTCTGTAAGACCTGTCGTAGGTTCTTTCTCCTTCCTTTGAAAAGAAGCAGCCAGGAAGCTGTTTCTTGTTTCTGTGGTATGCCACGCATTCACAGCATTTTCCCTTTCTACTGCACTCTTCATAGGTGCAGGTACAGGATGCCTTGTTTTTCTCAACAGTACATTCTACCATGGTTTCCTTCCTTTCTTTTTATATCACAAGAGTAGTTGATCCATCAGGAATGATATTACAGATGTATCTTTTTTCTTTGTCAAGTAAAGCCAATGCATCTACCATATTCTTTTTTGGAATTAAACCCATTTTTCTAACTACATCCTCGGTAAGGTTTGATATAAGGATGATTGTGCATCTTTGGGTTTTCACCCGTGTGGCATAGGCGGTCTGGGCATATACCCTGTCTGCATTACGTACATGATGTTCCATCTCTCCAATGGTTTTATATTCAAGCCATTGTAAAAAGTCGTCATTGCCTATGCCATCCTCACATCCACCTGCAACAATCATCGTGCCACCTTCTTTGATAGCACCCATAGCATGCTCTATTGTTTTGTGAGTCTGTATAAAGTTTATATCCTTTGGAAAACCACCTGCACCGGCTATGACAATGTCAGCCTTCTCCTGAGGGGTACATGCAAAGTGTTCCATAAGCCATCTGCATCCTTCCACATGAGCACTATTAATATGACCGGAAAATACTTTCAGAAGATTTTTTTTATCATCAAGGATGGTATTGATAAGGAACATGGGTTTTTTAACAAGGGCAATGCCTTCCATAATCTCCTCATGCATGGGGTTACCTTCAAGCACGCCTGACCGTGCACATGGGTGCTTGCCCGGTTTATCCTTATTAAATACCCTTCCATGGATACCAAGAATTGTTTTATACCCGGCAATACCAGGGAAGAGCGCCTTTCTTCCACCTCCAAACCCGGCAAGGTAGTGGAAATTGATGGAACCGATGACAATGACCCCATCAGCAGATGCAAGTGAAGCATTGAGAAGCACCTCGATGCCAGAAGATGTAAAACCAAAGGAAGAGAGATTTTTAGTATCATAACAATCATGATCAATACAGGAAACATTTTCATAAATCATAGGGGAAACAATACCCCTTTGCTCTTCAATGGTGTGTTTTCTGTGATTACCAAGGGCGAATACGATTTTTGTTTCTCTTTCCTTGAGAAACCTATCAAAAAGTACAGGAAGTATTCGTTCAGTGCCTGCATACCGGGTAATATCAGGGACTATGATGAGGATATTTTTGAAATCCTTTATCCACTCAGAAAAAGGGGGCTCTCCAATTGGGTGCTCAAGAGAGTAGAGAATAGTTTTTTCAAAAGGAAGTGATTCTGGCTCCTGAGGTTTTAATGTATGGACAACCCACTTTTCAGGAAGGGCAAAGGAAATCGTGCCTTTCCTGTACTTCAGGGTATATGTGTTCATTTTATACTATAAAATACGTCCTTTCCACCAAATATGGCTGTATCTCCCAATTCTTCTTCAATCCTTAAAAGCTGATTGTATTTCGCTATCCTTTCACTCCTGGATGCTGAGCCTGTCTTTATCTGGCCTGCATTGGTTGCAACAGCAAGGTCAGCAATGAATGTATCCTCTGTTTCACCTGAACGGTGGGAAATAACACACGTATAATCCGCTCTCTTCGCCATTTCTATGGTGGTCAATGTCTCTGTCATTGTGCCTATCTGATTGAGTTTTATGAGTATACTATTTGCAATACCCTTTTTAATACCCTCCATGAAGATTCTCGGGTTGGTAACGAAGACATCATCCCCAACTATCTGTATCTTTGAAGCACATCGTTCGGTAAATGCTTGCCAGCCCTTCCAGTCATTCTGTGCAAGACCATCTTCAATGGAAATGATGGGGTATTCTTTTATAAGGGTTTCGTAAAAATCAATGAGCTGGGTATTTGTCCATACATTGCCATCGATATGATATTTGCCTTTTTTGTATAGTTCGCTTGCAGCGCAGTCGATAGCAAGGAGTATGTCTTTGCCTGGTTTGTATCCAGATTTTTCTATAGCAAGTATGAGCATATCGAGGGCTTCTTTCGTGGATGATATCTGGGGAGCAAAACCACCTTCATCTCCAACGCCTGTTATATGTCCTTTCTCTTTTAGAACACCCTTTAATGTATGAAAGACCTCCACACCCCTCCTGATTGCCTCTTTAAAGGAGTCTGCCCCGGCAGGGACAATCATGAATTCCTGTACATCAAGAGGATTCTGGGCATGGGCACCGCCATTAATGACATTCATCATGGGCACGGGAAGCTCTCGTGCCCGTATACCTCCAATATACTGATAGATTGGAACTCCAAGATAATCTGCGGATGCCCGTGCTATTGCCATTGAAACGCCAAGTATTGCATTTGCTCCGAGTTTACTTTTATTTTCTGTACCGTCAAGCTCTATCATCAGGTTGTCGATGTATGCCTGTTCCAGCGCATCGAGACCTTCTATCTTTTTTGCTATAACGTTATTCACATTGTGTACCGCTTTTTGTACGCCCTTGCCTTTATACCTCTTTGCATCGCCATCTCTGAGTTCCAGGGCTTCCCTTTCCCCTGTTGAAGCACCGGATGGAACAATAGCTTGGCCAGAAGCACCGCTTTCAAGGACTACCTCCACTTCGACGGTTGGATTACCCCTGCTGTCAAGCACTTCCCTTGCAAAGACATCATATATAATTGACATAGCTACCCCCTTCTTATATTTTTTTTATTTCTGATTGTGAGGATAACACAGACGAAAGAAAGCTTCAAACATTTTCGATTAACCCAGATATGTCATTTAGAGCATGGTGTCGGGTTTTCTC
>DHGO01000109.1:0-10096 GCA_002402795.1 Deltaproteobacteria bacterium UBA4796 | reverse complement strand
CGGGGAATAGCCCGACACAGATACTTATTCTGATGGAAAATCTGGGATTAACATATTCGTGGAAGAGGAGCACCTGTAAGCATGCTGAGCCTTCTACTTCCACCCAGTTGAGTTTTTAGAAATACATCCCCATCCCCCTTTCCCTTAGAGACTCTTCCAATTATAGCCGAATCCTTTCCAAGGGGATGTTTTTTCAAAAGCTGGATAACCCCTTCAGCATCCTTATTTGAAACAACTGTAAGAAAAGTCCCCTCGTTGGCAAGATAGAGAGGATCAAGTCCAAGCATTTCAGTAATTCCTTTTACCTCTTTTTTTATGGGAATATCTGTTTCATCAAGCCATATATCAAATCCTGCTGCCACAGCAATTTCTTTTGCATTGGTTGCAAGACCCCCCCTTGTTAAATCCCGCATAAATTTTATCCCTTCAAACCTTTTTAGCAATTTCTGGATAATCCCATTAAGTGGGGCACAGTCGCTTATAATAGCTGTATCAAAACGAAAGGACTCTCGCTCAACGAGTATTGAAAGACCATGATTACCGATAGTTCCATTGACAATCACACTGTCCCCTGGTTTAATGCGATTGTAACCAAGCCTTGCCTCATCAAGAATATAACCCACCCCGGTAGTTGTAATATAGATTTTATCTGCCTGTCCTTTTCCAACAACCTTTGTATCTCCTGCTATGATTGGCAGATTAATTTCCCTGCATGTTTTTGCCATAGAAATAACAATTTTTTTTAAATCGGATAAAGGAAATCCCTCTTCAATGATAAAAGAGGCTGTAAGGTATAATGGTTTTGCACCACTTACTGCGAGATCATTCACTGTTCCACAGACAGCAAGTTTGCCAATATCTCCCCCGGGAAAGAAGATAGGGTCCACTACAAAAGAATCTGTTGTGATTGCCATTTTGCCTGATTTAGAAGGAAATGTAGCAGAATCGGTCAATGTTTCAAGAAACCTATTTTTGAATTGGGGTAAGAAATATTTCTCTATAAGTTGATGGGTAAGTAATCCACCATCACCATGGGCAAGCAGAATCACATCACCAGTTTCTTTGGAATTCATCTTTCGATTTTTCTCACTATTCACCAATCACTGTAGTTATAATATGCCGCACATGCTCCTTCAGAAGATACCATACATGGACCTACTGGATTAGCAGGTGTGCATGTCTTACCAAACAAAGGGCAATGGAATGGTTTCATTTTTCCTCGTAAAACATCACCACAGGAACACCCCTCTGGCATAGAGGACTCACCTACCTCTACAGAAAACCTTTTTTCAGCATTATAATAGGCGTAATCAGGTTTGAGGCAGAACCCGCTATCCGGTATAAATCCAAAACCACGCCATGCTGTATCTACAGTTTCAAAAAATTCATTTATAATCTTCTTTGCTTTCCCATTACCTTCTTCATGAACAAGGCGTGTATAGGCATTGATTGTCTGTACCCTTCCTGAAAAAAACTGTTCAAGGAGGAGATAAATAGCCTGAAGTATATCGGTTGTTTCAAATCCTGCAATAACTGCCGGTATAGAATATTCTGATGATATAAAATCAAAGATCTTTCTTCCCGTGATAGTACAAACGTGGCCTGGCAACATAAACCCATCAACGTGGAGGTCTTCATCATCTAAAAGGGCTCTCATAACAGGAGGAACGGATTTATGGAGAGCCACAACAGAATAATTTTTAATACCCTGATTGTGTGCATCTGCAATACTCATGGCAATAGCAGGTGCAGTTGTTTCAAAACCAATCCCGAGGAAGACTATTTCCTTACGAGGGTTCTTTTTTGCAAAAAGGATTGCCTCATGAGGTGAGTAGAATATTTCTACCTGTGCCCCTCTTGCCCTCTCCCTTTCGAGAGATGAATGAGTCCCTGGTACTCTTACCATGTCTCCAAAGGTTGCAATGACAACAGGATGTTGCCGGGCAAGGGCGATAATCTTATCAACATGGCTCTGGTCTGTCACGCATACCGGACAGCCAGGGCCGCTTCTAAGTTCTATGGTGTCTGAAATAAGGCTTCTCAAGCCACTTTTGGAAATGGCTGTAGTATGGGTACCACAGACCTCCATAAGATAAATTTTCCTCCCTTTTTTCTCGGTAACTCTTTTAGAAAGCTCAATGACCTTTTTTAATAGCTTCTTATCAAGTTCCATCTATTCCTGCTCGGGTTCAGAGATCTTTTTCAATATCTGTAAAGTTTGCTGTGCCTGCTCTATATCTATTTTCCCTATAGCATATCCTGCATGAACCATAAGGTAGTCACCAATGTCAAAATCTTCGTCTACGAGCATGGTTAATATTTTATTACGCACACCAAAGCTCTCAATGATTGCCCATTGCTCATTTTTGTTCAATTCAATTACTTTACCAGGAATACCCAGACACATTATCTCTATTCTCCATAGTTTGATATTTTCTTTAAGCTTTTATTTTCCTACAGTTTATTCTTTTTCCATCTCCAGTGAGCAACTATTGCCTGGCCCAGGGCTATGCCCCCATCATTTGGCGGTACCTTTCTGTGATAGAATACATCGAAATCCATTTTTTGTAATGCATCTTTTGTTCTTGTAAAGAGGTATGTATTATGCCACGTACCACCGCTTAAGACAACAATTTTAATACCAGTTTCAGAAGAAACCCTTTGAACTGATTCGCAGATAATCTTTACAAGGGTCAGATGAAACCTTTCCGATATTATTTGAAGAGGTACGTTGTTTAATCTATCAACAATAATACCGGATATAATCTTTTCAGGCATAATTATATTTTTTTCGATTGTATAGCTATAGGGCGTAAGTGATATTTTATGTTGATTTTTCCTTACCAATTCCGAGAGTTCAATAGCTGCCTGTCCTTCATAGGTATTTTCAAGGCAGATGCCTGATAAAGCAGAAACAGCATCGAACAACCTGCCACATCCGCATGCCAGTGGTGTATTAAACCCACGTACTATCATTTGCTCTACAGCTTTTGTGTTATATTGTCCGAAAAACAAATCCACATATTTCTTTCCTTCATCTCCAAGAAAGACTGTTAGATAGGCGGCAGCAGTTCGCCACGGTTCTTTGATTGCCATTTCACCACCGGGCAGAGGCACATAGGCAAGATGTATTCTTCTCTCAAAATCAAAGTAATTGCCTGTAAGGATTTCAAATCCCCAAAGATTGCCATCTGTGCCATATCCTGTGCCATCAAGGATCGCGCCTATGACCGGTGCGTTCGCAAGATTATTATCTGCCATACAGCTTGCGAGATGGGCATGATGGTGATAAACCTTTACATATCTGTCCGAGGGAATCTTTTTTGCAATTAGAGCAGAAGCGTAGTGAGGATGGGCATCATAGGCAACAATGTCAGGTACTGCATCAACGAGGTTCTGGAACATTACGAGATTATTAAAAAGGTTTCTTTCTCCCTCCACTGTATCGATTTCTCCAATATACTGGCTCATAAAAGCCTGATTATTTTTTAGTAAGCAGAAACTATTTTTCATTTCACCGCCAACACCAACTATAACTGGTGCTGAATCTTCTCTCGTAATAGTTAATGCCTGAGGTACATAACCTCTTGACCTTCGAAAGAATTGTGCATTCCTATCCACAAGCTGTACAAGTGAATCATCACATCGATTTACAATTTCCCTGTTATGCACGAGAAAATAGTCAGCTATCCCTCCTAATTCCTGTAATGCCTCTCTATTTTCAATTACAAGAGGAAGATCTCTATAGTTTCCACTTGTCATAACGAGCATGTCAAAGGGGCCACTCAGAAGAAGGTAGTGGAGAGGGCTATAGGGTAACATAACCCCCATGGTATTTATATCAGGGGCAAGCTCATAGGGCAGGGAATAATTCTTCTTTCTGGTTAATATAACAATGGGTGCTGCAGGTGATATAAGTAACTCTTCTTCCTTTTTTGAGACATGACAGTATTTCTTAACAGTATCTAAATCCCTGCACATGACAGCAAAAGGCTTTGCCTGTCTTCCCTTTCGCTCACGAAGAATCTTTAAAGTTTTAGAATTTCCTGGGTCACAGGCAATATGAAAACCACCAATACCTTTAATTGCGAGAATTTTTCCTTCTTCGAGGATATTCCAGCTTTTTTTAAGCCATTGCTTTTCGTTTGCCACCTCATTCCCATAACGATCCAGTAATGATACATGGGGTCCGCATACAGGGCATGCAACAGGTTGTGCATGAAACCGTCTATCGTAAGGATTGTGGTACTCCTCTGAACATTTTTTACACATTTTGAACATATTCATAGAGGTATTCTTACGGTCGTAGGGGATATCCTTTATAATAGTAAAACGAGGACCACAATTGGTACAGTTTGTGAAAGGATAATGGTAGTGTCTATCCGAAGGGTTGAAGATATCATCTTTGCATGCTTCGCAGGTTCCCACATCTGGCGGTATGAGGGCTTCTTTTAAGTTTTCATGAGTGCTATGCAGGATACGGAAAGATTTATATCCTACAGGAGACCCCTGTCTGACATCAATAGTATGAATCTCAGCAAGGACAGGTGGATGTTTTTTCAGTGATTCTAAAAACTGCCTGATGTTTTTTTCATTTCCTTCAGCTTCTATAATAACACCCTGTGTGGAATTGAGAACTTTCCCTTTTATAGAATAAATCCTGGCGAGCTTATATATAAAGGGACGGAATCCAACACCCTGGACAATACCTTTGACTAATATATCTTGATGTAAAACCTTTTTGCCATTTTTCTTCATTATGTTATTTACTGCTTAAGGTCATCAATGATTTTTTTTACAAGGCATGGAATGGCGTCTTCAACTTCAGGGCTCAGCATTTCGCTGAAGAGTTCATTTTCTTTTATTTCGATTGCATAAATTGTTATACTTTCTGGTATGTTAAATCCAAGGCGTGTTCCTAATTCTACCGCAGTCCTCAAGTCAAGGAGATGAGGGCCCCAGGAGTATGAGGGGTTGCCAAGGTCATCAACAGTGAGCCTGTAACATGTTCCAGGTTCTCCACTCTCTGTTTTTATAGAATCTACGATGATTACTTTATCATAGCCTGCCATAAGATCGAGAAGCCCTATGCCTCCAAGGCTTGCTTCAACAACGTGGATTGAGGTGGATGCACTGTAAATTTCCTGGATTCTCCGTGCCACCAAGATTCCGGCGCTATCGTCACTTAAGATAGGATTCCCAACCCCGATAATCAATGTGTTTTCATGCGCAGTATGTTTGTTCATATCATAAAAAAAGAAGATGAGAAGTTAAGAACATTTTGGCTCTCAACCCCCATCTTCAAGTTTTTCGAAATCACTTATACTCTATTACTACCTGCTCAAAGTCTTTACAACATTATGTTTATTATCATATATGTTTATAATTAATGGCATTTTTCCAGGCAACGTATGGGTAGCACAACCAAGGCATGGATCGTATGCGCGAAAAGCCATTTCAGCCATATTGAGCAGACCCTCTTTTACCTCTCCACCTTTGATGAAATTTTGAGCTGCCTTTTTTACAGAGAGTGCCATGGATGCAGCATTGTTCTGGGTTGCAACGATAAGATTTACTTTTGTGATTAATCCGTGGTCATCAGTTTCATAGTGGTGTATCAATGTTCCCCGACATGCTTCAACACATCCGATGCCCTTTCCTGTAAACTGAAAGTTCATATTCCTTAAGTCATTGCTTGTGAGCAGAGGGTCAACTGATATTCTCTGTAAATCTTCAGCAGCCTGCAATGCCTCAATCAGACGAGCCCAGTGGTAAGCTAAAGTATGATGGGCAGGTTTTCCGAGGGTATTTACCATTTCTTCATATTCTTCCTGGGCAAGCGGCGTTGCCATCCCTTCAGAAACATTGAACCTCCCAAGAGGACCAACCCTGTAAAGGGATGTGTTGTCCCCTTCGATAAGACCATTCCAGCCCAATTTTCTGAGGTGAGTGAGTCTTATGTATGTCCATGGTTCAACCCACTCCCCGATGTAATCTATATAATCATTTGGATGAAAGAATGCCACCTCTTTCCCGTTGGGGTCTATAACCCTTAATCTTCCCTCGTAAAAGTTAACCTTCTTATTCTCATCGACAAGTCCCATATAATAAGTTTTCAGGTTATAGGCATCGCTCAGAATCAGATCAAGGTATGCCTTGTTTTTAAGAACAACATCCTTAAAAAGTTGAAGTGCAAACCGGGCAAAATCTACACACATATTTGCTGTTTCCATTATACCTTTTCTTTCTTCCTGTTTTATTCCGCGGGATACACCACCGGGCAATCCTCCTTCTGGATGAGCCGGTTTACTGGCAACAAGCTTGATGATTTCTCTTGTCTTTTTTCTTACTTCAATTACCTTCTTGCCAATATCGAGCCCGACCTTACTTATTACACCTAAGATATTTCTTTCAGCAGGATTGGCATCTGGTCCCACAACAAAATCAGGCGCTGCAAGGAAAAAGAAATGGATGTAATGGTCTTCAATAAAATTTGCATTATACTGGAGCTGTCTTATCAATTTTGCTGCAGGCGTAGGTGCAACGCCATAAATGTAGTCAAGTGCCTTTGTGGATGCGATATTATGAGGTGTGGGACATACACCACATATATTAGGAACAATCCTCGGCATCTCTTCTGCCGGGCGACCAATACAGAATCGCTCAAATCCTCTGAGTTCTGTTATCTGCATAAATGCATCCTGGACATTTCCCTTATCATCAAGAAATATATCTATCTTTCCATGTCCTTCCAGTCTGGTTATAGGATTTATAGTAATTTTTTGGGCCATATTTTCACCTCACGCCTTTTTTGTTTCTCTTTTTTTCTTCAAGAGAGATGATGCAGTTGTGAAACGGTAAAAGTAACCGACAGGGTCAATAACCTCTTCAGAGACACATTTTCTTTCCTCCTCAGTTTTTCCTTCGATAATAGAGGCAAGGGCTGAGAGATATTTTGTTCCCATATCCTTTACACCCTCTACAGGACCGAAGCAGCCCCTGCAGGGTATATTTATTTTGATACAGGCCTCCCCGCATCCCCCACGTGTTGCTGGACCAAGGCATATGATACCCTGAGCGAGAAAACACTTTTCAGGATCCGCCTGAACCTCATGAATTCTGTGAAACATGGTAATTTGTAACCTTTCAGGTTTTGTTTTGTTACGTTCACAGAAATCACAGAGCGCGGTCATGGGGGCAAGCGTGGAACCTTTTGGTGGGAGGTCACCACTTATTGCCGCACTTACAACATTATAAATGAGGTCCGGAGGCGGTGGGCATCCCGGCAGATAGTAATCAACGTCTATTATTTTATTGAGAGGAAAAACCTGTGGATAAAATGCCGGGAGAGTAAGTTCGTTTCCATTTACCTTTGTTTTTTCCTGCGGGATATTATTTTTCGGATTTACAACAGTTGGAGACTCACTGTATACCCACTGGAATATATCTTCCTTACTCCTTAAGTTTGCCATTCCAGGTGTGCCACCAAAACATGCACATGCACCAAACGCCAAAACATACTGTGATTTTTTTCTGAGAAGATGGGCAAGCTCTTCATGTTCTGAATTTCTTACAGAACCGTTTATAATGCTTAAAACAATCTCATTGTCTTTCATTGCTTCAATGTGGTGGTATTTAAAATCCATCGCAACAGGCCATAGAACAATATCGAATGCATCTGTTACCTTCAGTATACCCTCATTGAGATCCACGATAGCTTCATCACATCCACCACATCCTCCGAACCAGCATATTGCCATTTTAGGTTTATTTGCCATTGTTCCTCCTATCTCTTTAATGGTCCAAGACTCTTTAATCTATCCCTGAAACCGTTTACAATTCCCTGAACCCTCTCCCCTAAAGCATCTATCGCTGTTACTACTTCGAGTCGTTCTTTTTCAATGCCGAAAGACTCAAGTATCTTATGGAGGAGATAGATCCTCTTTTTTGCTTCCTGATTCCCATCCTGAAAGTGACAGTCACCATCAGCACAACCAAGTAGCAGTACACCATCAGCATTTTTCTGAAAGGCCTCAAGAATCTCTGTAGCATCAACCTTCCCTATACAGACCACAGGAATCATAGATTTAATATTCTTGAATGGGGTATTGTCTCCAGCATACCCCCATCCGAACTTACAGGCAAAGCATACTATGCCTGGTTCTTCAGTAATATTATCCACTTCTGACCTCGATGGGTCAGGGGTTAATGCCCTTGCCCCTGAAGGACATGCAGAAACACAATGACCGCATGCCTTGCACAGGAGAGGGTCTGAATGGGAAACCCTTTTGATACCGATTACCCTTCCATCAAAAAGTTGTTCTGTGTCAACAAGATAGGCGGTGTGGTAATTACATGCAGCAACGCATACGCCACAGCCACTGCAAATACTTTCATCTACCTTTACAGTGGGAAGGGCAGGCTGCACGCCGGTTGCAACACATGCCTTGCACGAAATGCATGGACCGCATTCAAGACATCTCCTTGCTTCCTCTATTGCTTCTTCAAGGGTAAAACCAATTTCAAAGGGGTCGAAATTCATTCTATGGTCAGGAGGAGTCCATTTGAAAGGAGGTGCCTGTTTATATATTTCTCTTAAGGGGGCTTCACTTCCCTCATAATGGATGACCCACTTTTGCAATCCTTCTCCTCTCAGGTATTTATCTATCGAATCAGCCGCTTCCCTCCCTTCTGCCATAGCATCCACCATAAAACCAACCCTTCTTACATCGCCACCAACAAATGCTTCTTCCCTCAGGAGGCTCTGATGTGTAAGGGGATCCACTGCAAGCCTCCCTGCTGTATCAAAAAGCCCTGCATTCTGGAGGAAACTCCTATCCCACATCTGCCCAATAGTGATGAGGAGTACATCCCCCTCAATCTCTATACTATCAGATGTATCAAACTGAGGATTAAACCCTTTTTCATCAAAGACGTTTGTACATTTTACACAATCTATTTTTTTGAATTTCCCTTTTTCTCCGATAACTCTTCGTACACCTCGTTGATAGACTATCTCTATTCCTTCCTGGTGAGCACCCTCTACCTCTTCTGGATCAGCAGGTAGAGCATCCTTTGATTTTCTGTCCCACGTTTCAAGACACACAATAGTTACCTTGCCACCATAACGGACTGCTGTTCGAGCGGCATCAAAGGCAACATTACCTCCTCCTACGACAATCACCCGTTTACCTTTAAAGTAATCCGGGGGAAGTAAGTTCTGACTTGCCTCACCAAGGAATGTAAGACCATACATAACATTCTCTAAGCCCTGCCAGTCAACAGGTTTGATGCCGAGAGTGAGAGGTCTGGGATAGGGTGTACCTGTTGCAACAAAGAATGCCTTAAAACCTTTTTCTTTCAATTGAGCAATAGGGTCACCACCGTTCACTTTTAATCTTTCAACCTTTATTCCTCCTATTCTGATAAGATTATCAACGGCTGTATCAAGAACGTTCTCCGGGAGTCTGTACTTGGGAATATATCTTACCGCCCCACCAAGTTTTGGATTATTATCGAATATTGTTACATCGTATCCTTCCTTACTGAGTTCCCAGGCACAGAAGAGTCCACCAGGTCCTCCACCAATGATAGCCACTTTTTCTTTATCTTTTTTAGCATCAAGTGGCTTTTTATCAGAAAGATAAGGTGTATAATAATCAGAGAGAAATCTCTTAAGTAATCTTCTTTTAATGGAACCACCTTTTGTCTTGTAATTACAATCCCTTTCACAGATGCCGCAGATATAGCCACAGACTGTAAAGAAAGGATTTCTTTCATATAGATAATCGCCAATCTGAATTACGCCTTCCCTTGCTTTTTTAGGGTCTTTCGGGAGGAGCGATATCATGACGTTTGTTCTTTGAATGGCTTCTTTAATAGGACATCGTACCTGACATGGGGGTAAGACCTGTTTTACTGCAGCCTCCACCCGTGCATCCCTGTCATTTCTCAATTGCCACATATAGTTACCTCCTTATAATTGGTTGGAACATAGATGTGAAGCAGTTCACAATTTGGAAGGATTTTATAAAATTAATTTTCCAATGTCAAAGAATTTTTATTATAAAAAGCACGTCGTCTATTAGTCTATTAT
>DHGO01000157.1:4938-11292 GCA_002402795.1 Deltaproteobacteria bacterium UBA4796 | reverse complement strand
TATAACTTTGACGTCAAATTAGTATTAAATGACAAACTTACAAAAAAACCTTGACAAAATAAAATGTTACAAGTATATTGGTTGAAGGTGGTAAATAGTGTTATAAGGTGGGATAATGTTTGCTGGAAGATATGAATATGGTATAGATGATAAAAATAGGATAAGTATACCCTCAAAATTCAGAGAAACGCTTTCAATTCAATATGATATGAGGCTTATCCTCACCAATCTTGACAGTTGCATTGTGGCATACCCTTATCAGGAATGGCTGAATATCCAGGAAAGAATAGAAAAACTTGGCGCCATAAGTAAAGAAGCAAGGGAATTTTTAAGATTCTTCTATTCAGGTGTTTCAGAGTGCGCCATTGACAGGCTTGGTAGAATACTCATCCCCCAGTCCCTCAAAACCTATGCACAGATCAAAAAAAATGTAACCATTGTGGGTATGAACAAAAAGATAGAGATCTGGGCACAAGAAAAATGGGAAGAGTTGGTTCAAAAAGCAACTTCAAACCTTGAGCAGATGGTTAATATAGTCTCTGATCTCGGCCTTTAATGAATGGTGAACATATACCTGTTCTACTCGGCCATGTCATTGACAATCTGGTAGGTGCTGGAAGCAGACTTTTTATAGATGCAACGATTGGGGGTGGAGGTCATGCGTATCACATATTGGAGAGATATAAGGATATACGGGTAATAGGCATTGATATTGATAAGGATGCCCTTGAAATTGCACAAAGGAGGTTATGGCTATTTAAAGACAGGGTAACATTGGTAAGGGGGAATTTTAGAGATTTGAAAGCAATATTAAAAACAAGGGGGGTATCTTCCTTTGATGCTATTTTATTCGATCTTGGTCTTTCCACCTATCAGCTTATGGGAAACCGGGGATTCAGTTTTCATAGTGAAGGACCCCTTGATATGAGGATGGATCAACGGGAAAAGCTTACGGCGTATGATGTTGTAAACCGATACACCTATGGCATGCTCTATAGCATACTCAAAAACTTTGGTGAGGAGAAAAAAGCATCAAGGATTGCACGGATGATCGTGGAAGAGAGAAAGAAAAAACCCATAGCCACAGCAGAAGCATTAAGCAGCGTAGTATGTAAAGTAAAAAAGAGACGAGGAAGAATTCATCCTGCCACACAGACATTTCAAGCCATACGTATGGAAGTTAACAATGAACTCCATAATATAGAAGCAGGCATTCACGGTGCAATTGATATGCTCCTTCCTGGAGGGAGGATAGGCGTCATTTCCTTCCACTCCCTTGAAGACAGGCTGGTTAAAAATATCTTTAGAAATTCGCCCGGCCTGCTCATACATACAAAAAAACCCATTGCTCCTGACATGGTTGAGGTACGTAATAATCCCCGTGCCCGCAGTGCAAAGCTTCGAATTGCAGAGAAGATATAACAGAGGTAGTCATGTCCAGAATGAATACATCAACAAAAAAAATAGGTTGTGAAAGCAATATATCTTTTCTTATGCTTATCGCTTTCTGTCTTATCTTTCTCATCGTCTCTCTGTTCATGAGGAGCGCGTACAATGAATTGCGGGAAGAATATATAGAAGAATTGAGAAGAGAGAAAGAAATTATCGATACAAACAATGCATTGAAGATGGAGCTTTCAGCCATTACCAATGCACGCTATCTTGAATTTAAAGCACGAGAAAGGCTCGGGATGAAAAAACCCAGGGAAGAAGAGGTACTTGTTCTCCGATGAATAAAAAGGCTAATAGAAGAGCCTTATTCATTTGCCTGTTTGTCTGTTTACTCTATGGTGCATTGATTTTCAAGCTTCCGGAAAGGGTGAGCGCCAGACGTATTGTGGATACACCTCAAACCAAGCCAAATACCATGAGTATATCTCTTCCAGAGGCAGGCTTAGGTTCTATAAACACCACAAATATAGAACAAACAAACGAAAAAGTGATGGAACCTTCATTTTTGGTATCAGTACCCATTGTATGTGCAGCTATAAAGGATAGACGCCTTGAAAAGGAAGGTTTGATTTTTATAAAAAAAAGTGGGTACAATACTGCTGATTGTAAAAAGCCCCTCGATATATTGAAGGATAAAGATGAAGAAGGTCTCAAGAGTATTCTCAAGATAATTGGTACACAATATCCGTACGGACTCCTGAAAAAAGAAGGCATTTTGTATTCAAAAGAATTGAGCGCTGAAGATATCATGCTTGGCAGGGGCTTTGTTATCAACAAAAACAAACTGCTTTCCCTTTATAGTAGATATGTAACTGATGGATGCTCTTCTCTTATACCATATTACGATAAAGGAATTGCTATCCAGCAGGGGAAAGGTGGTCTCGAAATGACAGCAGGGAATCCTGCATTGACAAAAATGAGCGGCAAGGAAACCACTGAATGGATAATGCCAAATCTAATCAATCTCTCTTTAAGGACAGCCATTGAAAAAATCACTGCCCACACGCCCCATGTAAGGGTTTATGGATCAGGTTATGTGGTTGAACAGCATCCCAGACCTTTTGAAAGAATAAAGGGCGAACCAGAGTGTGTCATATACGGGAGAACACATACTCAATGAAACTTTTTGAACTACTTGCAGATATGCCTGTCAGTACAGTAAGAGGTGATACGGATGTGGATATTACAGGGATTTCAAAAGATTCACGAGAGGCAAAAGAAGGATACATATTTTTTGCAACAAAAGCGAGTAAGATTTATATAGAGGATGTATTGAGAAAGGGTGCAAGGGCAATCGTATCAGACACGGACCCTGGAATAGCCTTGCCCTGCCTTATCATCACAAAGGATGTACGGGCACTCCTTGGAGCAATGGCATCAAAATTCTATAATTTCCCTTCACGTAAGTTCACCGTTATAGGCATTACCGGTACAAATGGAAAAACAACAACAGGTTATCTTATTGAATCTATCATTAAAGCTGCAAACAAAAAAACTGCAATCATAGGCACCATATCCCACAGGTATAACGGCCGTGTCCTTAAAGCTAAAAATACCACACCAGGAGCAGTGGAACTCCAGGCTCTGTTGAAAGACATTCATGATGCACAGTGTGAATATGTTATCATGGAGGTGTCTTCTCACGCCCTTGATCAGCGAAGGGTTGAGGGGATTGATTTTGACTATGCAATCTTTACAAACCTCACTCACGATCATCTCGACTATCATGGAAATATTGAACATTATCTGGAGGCAAAAAAACTCTTCTTTACTTATTATCTTCCAAAGAGTACCAAAAAAGAGAAGTATGCATTACTTAATCTTGACGACCCGGTATCACAGGATTTCATTCCGGATAAACCTGTTAAAACATTCTTTTACAGCATCAACAAAAAGGCTGACGCCTATCTGACAGATTTCAGGGAAGATATAAATGGGTTACACCTGGAACTCTCTTTGTTCGGCACAAGGTTAATCCTTCATTCACCTCTTATTGGAATGTTTAATGCATCAAATATCCTTGCATCCTCACTGGTGAGCCACCTCCTGGGTATATCTCACGATGAAATCAAGAGGGGTGTCGAAGCGCTGAATGGTGTTCCAGGTAGACTTGAAAGAATAATGCATGATAGCGGTTTAATGGTATTCATCGATTATGCCCACACACCGGATGCCCTTGCAAAGGTACTCGAAATGCTTAACCGCATCAAAAAAGGTAAACTGATTCTTATCTTTGGATGTGGTGGTGACAGAGACAGGGCAAAAAGACCTGTCATGGGCAATATTGCATCACGTTTTGCAGACCTTACCATTATTACATCTGATAATCCACGTAGTGAAAACCCGCAGAGAATTATTGAGGATATCCAGAGAGGTTTCCGCGGCAATTCTTTCAGGATCATACCGGATAGAAGAGAGGCTATTATTGAAGGTATACGTAATGCCAGAGAGAATGACATACTCCTGATAGCAGGTAAAGGACATGAAGATTATCAGATTATCGGGAATAATGTCATCCATTTTAGCGACAGGGAAGTAGTAGAGGAAGCATTACATGTGGCACATAAATGAAATAGTACAAGCCGTAAATGGAACAATCTATAGAATGGAAAGAGAAGTTTTCTCTGGAATATCAACTGATACCCGCACGATTTCTGAAGGTGAACTGTTTATACCACTTTCTGGCAACAATTTTGATGGTCATATGTTTATACGCGAGGCATATATGAAATCCCATGGCGGAGTCCTCTGTGAAAGAGGGAAAGAGGGCCTCTTCGGAAATTCCACTGGAACCGTTGTCCTCGTAGACAACACCTTGAAAGCCCTGCTCGACCTTGCACGATACAGGCGCAAAAAACTACAGGGAACTTTTATCGCCATAACCGGTAGTAATGGTAAAACAACTACAAAAGAAATTCTTGCGACCATGATGAAAAGCTTCTATCGGGTAGCGTATAACGAAAAAAATTACAATAACCTTATCGGTATTTCCAGGACAATCCTTTCTATAACCGGTAAACCTGACTTCTGTATTTTTGAATTGGGCACAAATAGTAGAGGCGAGATCAAACAACTCGCTCTTATCATTGAGCCTGATATATCCTTAATTACGAACATTTACCCTTCCCATCTTGAAGGTCTCGGAAGTATTGAAGGCATTGTTGATGAAAAACTGGATCTCTTTTACTGTACAAAGGAAGGTGGCAGAGTCTTTATCAACGCTGACGATCCGTATATTCTTCCACGGTGGAAGGATTTGAAACATCAGTCCTATACATTTGGTATGGTACAGAGGGCAGACTTTTCCCTCACTATTGATGAAGATCGTGGCTGGTCCGGTTTCTCGATTACACTGACATTCCCTGATGGCACCATGCAAGTAAGAACCAATCTCCTTGGCAGATATAATCTTTACAATATACTTTCCGCTTCATCGATTGCCTATTGTACCGGTCTCGACAGAGACCACATAAAACGTGCTATCGAAACATTTAATCCCTGTACAATGCGTTTCACGCCAATCCACTCCCGACACGGATATACCATCATTGATGATTCGTATAATGCAAACCCCTCTTCTATGGAGTGGGCAATCAGAATACTTCATGATTTACCCTGTACAGGAAAGAGGGTAACAATCCTTGGCAGTATGAAAGAACTTGGTGAACAGACAGCTTACTACCATAAACAACTTGGCAGACTCTTGAAGGAAAGCACCATCTCTAAGATTTTTCTTATCGGTCAGGAAATGAGGGAAACTTTCAATGAAATAAACGAGGAACGAGCCTTTCTCTTTGAAGATAAAACAACGCTCATCGATTATGTGAAGAACTGCATTTCAGAAGGCGACGTTATTCTCATAAAGGGTTCACGGGTAATGAAAATGGAGGAAATAGTGGAGGTGCTCATCTAAATGCTATATCATCTGTTATTCCCCCTCTATGTAAAGTGGAGTGCATTCAATGTCTTCCGTTATATCACGTTCAGAACTGTGCTTGCTATACTCACAGCCCTTTCCATCAGTTTTTTTCTCACTCCTTACATGATTCGGAAGTTTCATGAATGGAAGATAAAGAGTGACCAGCGTGAAGATGTACCGGAAAGACATAGCGAAAAAAAAGGTACACCCACAATGGGTGGTTTTGT
Organism: Deltaproteobacteria bacterium UBA4796; assembly: GCA_002402795.1. GTDB lineage: Bacteria > Desulfobacterota > Syntrophorhabdia > Syntrophorhabdales > Syntrophorhabdaceae > UBA8905. The sequence continues at coordinate 5,694 of DHGO01000157.1, read as the reverse complement.
AATTCTTGTCTCTACCATAATTCCAACATTGCTGTGGTCAGATTTAAGAAACTATTATGTATGGATTGTCACTTTTGCCCTTCTTTCCTTTGGTGCTATAGGTTTTATAGATGACATAACAAAGTTACGAAGCGTAAATGGCAAAGGGATTCCGGGAAAGACGAAACTCTCTCTCCAGGTGGCCTCTTCTTTCATTATAAGTCTCCTCATATATTTTAAATTTGGTTTCATTACTGAACTCATGATACCTTTCTTTAAAAACATTAAGCCTGACCTCGGTGTATTCTACATAATACTCTGTATGTTTATCATTGTAGGAACATCAAATGGTGTGAATCTTACCGATGGGCTTGACGGTCTTGCTATAGGTCCTGTCCTCACGGTATGCTCCACATTCCTCTTATTTGCCTATCTTGTGGGAAATATAAAATTTGCCCAGTATCTCCAGATATTTTACGTTAAAGGGGCCGGGGAACTTACCATTCTATGTGGTGCCATGCTTGGAGCAGGTATTGGATTCCTCTGGTATAATACCTATCCAGCAGAACTCTTTATGGGTGATACAGGCTCCCTTTCTCTTGGAGCATCCCTTGCCACTATAGCAGTCATTATCAAGCAGGAAATTCTCCTTGTCATAGCCGGTGGAATCTTCGTTGCAGAAGCAGCATCCGTTATCATTCAGGTAGCTTCTTTCAAATTGAGAGGTAAAAGGGTCTTTAAGATGGCACCCATACATCACCATTTTGAACTTAAGGG
>DHGO01000157.1:0-4903 GCA_002402795.1 Deltaproteobacteria bacterium UBA4796 | reverse complement strand
TTCTCATTGTTGGCCTTGGCGAGACAGGTTTAGCAGTTGCCAGATTTCTTCATGGTATGGGAAAACGGATTGGTCTTGCAGACGAAAAGAGTGAAAAAGAATTGAGTTCCATGCTCTCGAGACTCAATGGAATACCCTTCATCGGACATTTCGGTCCTCATTCAACGCAGGACTTTCTCCAGTACCCCATGATTATTGTAAGTCCTGGTGTGGATAGCGAACTGCCTGCCTTGAAAGAAGTGAAATCACGTGGAGTAAGGGTCATAGGAGAGATTGAACTTGCCTTTACATTCATACAGGAACCCATTATCGCAATTACCGGCACGAATGGAAAGACCACAACCACCACGCTCGTTGGCGAAATATTCACAAAAGCCTTCAACGATGTATTCGTTGGTGGAAATATTGGCAACCCCCTCATCAATTATGTCACAGGAGGGAAAAAGGCACGCTATGTCATTACTGAAATAAGCAGCTTTCAGCTTGAGACTATTGAGACGTTCAGACCGGACCTTGCAATGCTTCTAAATATTGCTGAAGACCACCTTGATCGATACAGAAGTTATGAAGAGTATAAACACGCAAAATACAGAATATTTGAGAACCAGACGCCTGAAGATTATGCCGTTATCAATAGCAACCTTTCATCAAGTGTGCTCATCAGGGCACATTCCCTTTTCTTTTCAACAGAAACTGTATTGGATGAAGGTGCATTTCTTAAAAATGAAAATATGTATGTCAGGCTCGGAGGTAAAGAGTTTGTCTATAAACGCTCTCTGTCGCCCCTTGTAGGTATTCATAATACAGAAAACATCCTCGGAGCTCTGCTTGCATGTCATCTATACGGTATAGACAGGGCGGTGATTGAGGATGTTCTCGGTACCTTCAAAGGGCTTCCCCATAGAATAGAACCTGTTCGACAGGTGAAGGGGGTAACTTTTTACAATGATTCAAAGGCTACTAATGTTGATGCCGCCTTAAGGGCTCTGGAGAGTATACCTTCTAACATTATTCTCATCGCTGGAGGCAGGGACAAAGGCGGAAGCTATAAGGCTGTAATCAATGTTATGAAGAAAGTAAAAGCATTGATATTGATTGGTGAAGCAAAAGAACGGATAAAGAATGAGCTCGGTCCATATGTCGACACCTACATGGACGATGACCTTCAGAGTGCAGTTATGAGGGCATGGAATATTGCCAGACCCGGTGATGTGGTGCTCTTCTCACCCATGTGCAGTAGCTTTGATATGTTCCAGGATTATAAGCACAGAGGTGAAACATTTAAGAGGATAGTGGAATCTTTATGAAAAAGATTGTGATATTCATACTTGCATCTATATTTCTCTACAGTCTCTTTCGTGAATTTACACTACTTAAGATCCTCTTTATGTGCTGTGGCCTTGCTGCAATAGTAGGGGTATCCTGTGTTCCCTCCCGGTACATGCTTGCCATGAAATATCCTGTTATCCTCCTTACCTTTGCAATAACCCTTCTATTTTTCGTGTACCCTAAAATTCATGGCAGGTATCCGATAGAAGGGCTTATCACATTTTTTTCATTTTACAGTATTTTCTTCTACCTTATAACCATGGAAGAAAAGGGTAAAGATTTCTTCAAGGATATGGCAGCCCTTTCGATCCTTTTTGCATCATCAGCATTCAATCTCTTCATGGTAGGCAAACTGCTTTATATAATCTCTATTGCCATAACACTTATGTTTTTNNCTTTCTTCTTTATAAAAAGACTACTATTTTAGGCCCTGGCATGGCATTAAGCGATATCGAAAGATACCTTCTCCTCATAACATCATTTGTTCTCCTTATCTTTGGCTTTTCAGCCTTTCTTAAAAGGACAAATCCGATTTCTGTTCTTGCTTTCTGTGGCATCCTTTATATAACGATTGATATCTTCATGGTCGTGGGTATCAGGCTATCGGGGGGCTTATTATACCAGCCCCTTATTGCACTCTTTCTTGTTGCACCCATACTTGGTTCCCTGGCTCGTACAGGAGGAGAAAAGGTATGAAGCTTTTTATTGCTGCAGGAGGCACGGGTGGTCATATCTTTCCTGGAATTTCAGTGGCTGAAGCATTCCTCGAACAGGATAAGAATAATCAGGTTGTATTCATAGGTACTACAACAGGTCTCGAAGGCACAATCGTTCCAGCTTATGGTTTCAGGCTCGTTTACATTGAGGCACGGCAATTTTTAGGAAAGGGGGTTGCCTATAAAATATTTACCCTTCTTCATGTGTTGCAGGGGATTCGCCAGGGCATTAGTTTGATCAAACAGGAAAAACCTGATGCCATTCTCGGGATGGGTGGCTTCACTTCTGTACCCATTATCATTGCCGGTCTTCTCCTCGGTATACCCCGCTTTCTCCACGAACAGAACGTTAAGCCAGGGCTTGCCAATAGGTTACTCTCAAGGTTTTCTACATCCACATTCATAAGCTTTGAAGTAACGAAAGAGTATCTTAAAAAGAGGAACAACGTATACCATACAGGAAATCCCCTCAGAAAAAAAATCACAACCGAAAGAAAAGAAAAATCTCAGGATACCTTTGGCATCTTTGTGTTCGGTGGAAGCAGGGGTGCTACACGGATCAATGAATCGGTACTCACGCTTCTTCCGTTTCTTGAAAGTTATAAAAATACAATTATGTATCATCAAACAGGCAACGAAGATTTCCGCCGTGTAAAAGAAGCATATGAAAAGACCCGGGTGAAATATGAGGTATTTCCCTTCACCAATGAAATGGCAAAATATTATAACCTGTCAGATGTTGTCATTTGCCGCGCAGGGGCAAGTACCATATTCGAACTCGCCTTCTTCAAAAAGGCTGCCATACTTATCCCTTATCCATTTTCAGCCGGAGGGCACCAGTGGCATAATGCTTCTCTTGTAGAGCGTATTGGTGGGGGATACGTCATAAATAATGACGAGGCAACAGGAGACAGACTCTATTCAATACTGAAACAGCTTATGGATAATCCTGCGTTACTCCATACAATGGGTGAAAATATTGCTACCCTCTATGTGGATAATGCAGCACAACGAATCGTCGGGCATATATATGACAAAACAGGAAAATAATCGAGGTGTTATTTGGTACTTCATAAAATAGAAAAAATCCATTTCGTTGGTATTGGTGGTATCGGGATGAGCGGTATAGCTGAGGTTCTCCTCAATCTCGGCTTTAAGGTTACAGGCTCGGATATAAGAAAAAGTGAAACCACAGAGAGGCTGGAGCATCTCGGTGCCAGAATCTTCTATGGCCACCGTGAAGAAAATGTAAGGGATGTGGATGTTGTGGTAATTTCATCGGCAGTAAAAGGAGATAACCCGGAGGTACAAAAGGCGAAAGACCTCTTTATTCCTGTAATACAGAGAGCTGAGATGCTTGCAGAACTTATGAGAATGAAATACAGCGTGGCAGTTGCAGGTTCTCATGGCAAAACAACAACCACATCACTTATTTCTTCCATCCTCGGTCAGGCAGGGATGGATCCCACATGTGTGATAGGAGGAAAACTGAATAGCTTCGGGAGCAATGCAAAGCTCGGGAGCAGCAAATTCCTCGTGGCAGAAGCTGATGAAAGTGATGGCACATTTCTTCTCCTTTTTCCAACTATCGCTGTGGTGACCAATATAGACCTCGAACACCTCGACTTTTATAAAGATATCAATGAAATTAAAGAGGCATTTATTGCTTTCCTGAATAAAGTACCGTTTTACGGACTCGACCTTATATGCATTGACAACACAAATGTCCAGAGCATTATTCCTTTCTTAAAGAGACGATACATGACCTATGGCCTTTCCAAACAGGCTGATTTAAGGGCTGAGGATATTCAGCACCAGGGACTGAAAACCACATTCAGTGTCATATACAGGGAAAAAGAAATGGGCGACATCGAACTGTCCCTACCCGGTATCCACAATGTGGTGAATGGCCTGGCAGCATGCGGTGTTGCCATTGAACTCGATATTCCCTTTGCTACGATTAAAGAAGCCTTGAAACACTTCTCCGGTATTCAGAGAAGGCTTGAAATAAAACTGGACGGTCCAATTACATTGATAGATGACTATGGCCATCATCCCACAGAGATAAGGGCAACCCTTGCTGCCATCAGAAACATGTGGCAGCGAAGGATTATTGTTGTGTTTCAACCTCACCGGTATACAAGGACAAAAGCACTTATGGATGAATTTGCTACATCCTTCAATGAAGCTGATATTCTCATTGTCACAGAAATATATCCGGCTTCGGAAGAAAAAATAGAAGGCATAACAGGTGGGCGCCTTTCTGAAAAAATAAGAGCCAGTGGTCACAAACATGTATTTTTTGTCCCTACCAATGACAAGGCAGCAGAAAAGGTACTGGAAATGGCAAAGAGTGGTGACGTCGTAGTTACGCTTGGTGCTGGCGATATATACAGGATTGATGAAAAACTAAAATCTGCATGGCAGAGAAGAAAGGAGTGAGGTTAAAGAGACTTTGTGTGCAAGAGACTTTCATATTAAAGGAGTCGTGCTGGAAAACATTCCTATGAAACGTTATACATCCATGAAGGTTGGTGGCCCGGTGAAATATCTTATCTATCCTCTGGATGAAGCGGACCTCATGGCAACGATTGCACAGCTAAAACAGAAAGGCCTTCGCTACAGGTTCTTTGGAAATGGAACAAATATCATCGTGGATGATAGAGGAATGAATGAGGCATTAATCAGGATAATCAGGGTGTCTCATGTACGCCACACTGCAACAGAGAATGGCTCTCTTGTTGATGTTTCGGGAGGTTTATCGTTAAAAAAGTTTATCAAGGACGAAGCTAAACGGAGACTTTCCGGTCTTGAAAGGCTTTACTGGATACCGGGCACAGTTGGTGGTGCTATAAAAA
>DHGO01000138.1 GCA_002402795.1 Deltaproteobacteria bacterium UBA4796 | reverse complement strand
AGGGCATGTCTCGATGCAGCAGAACGATATGGAAGCAAGGAAGATTATGTCACAGGTGCCAATATAGCTGGATTCATCAAGGTTGCCCAGGCAATGCTTGCCTATGGAATAGTATAACCATATAGGACGAAGCATCTCATATGAATAAAATCATGTTTTCTATTCTCAAGGTGCTCAACATGCATCAGGGGCCCATGCATTCGATTCGTATTACAAGGGAGCTCGAGATGCAGGGTTTCAAGCTTTCTGAAAGGACTGTACGTTATTATCTTAAACAGCTGGATAAACTTGGATATACAGAGCGTACAACAAAAAGGGGAAGACAGGTTACCAGAAAGGGAAAGGATGAACTGGCATCCAGCTTCACAACAGAACGGGTTGGTTTTATCATCGATACGATGAATAACCTCTCATTCATGGCTACCTTAAATCCTGATACATTACGAGGGACAGTCATTCTCAATATTACCTTTATTGAGGAAGAAGCAATTTATGACGCCATTAAACTCCTCAAGGTAACCCTCAATTCTCCTTATGCAATCAGCAACAGGGTTATCATACAACAGGGCGGTGGATATATAGGCCATATCCGTGTACCAGATGGTGTATACTGTATTGGAACGGTATGCAGTGTTACCCTCAATGCCATATTTCTCAAGGCAGGAATTCCTGTACGCTCTAAGTTTGGGGGTATTGTTGAGGTCATTGATAGAACACCAGCACGGTTCCTTTCTCTCATCAGCTATCAACATTCTTCTGTTCCTCCTCTTGAGCTTTTTATGAAAAGCAGAATGACCGATGTGCTTGGAGCACTCAAAACAGGGACAGGGAAGATTCTTGGAAGTTTTCGTGAAATACCCGGGGTGAGTATCAACGATGCAAAACGATTGAGTGAAAAAATGGTTGCAAGAGGTTTTGGTGGCATCATCCTTTTTGGCCAGCCAGGCAAATCCGTCCTTGATATTCCCGTTACATCAGACACAGTGGGTATTGTTGTCCTTGGAGGACTCAATCCTGTCGCTGCCTTTGAAGAGGCACAGATTCCAACAAAGACCCATGCTATGGCAACACTCGTAGATTATCTGGAACTGAACCCTATAGAGATGTATGATATGCGTCCCGCCAGTACTTTCCAGAATCCACATAGCACACTCTCTGATATGGCCCATATGTATCACACTGCTGCAACAGCACATGATTGCCCGTTTTCTCTGGACTGAAACAGAGCACTCTACACTGTTCTGGATTCACATCTATTGTTTCCTCTCCATGCTTGTTATTATGCGCTCTCTGAGCAGGGTATATCGTTTTTGAGGTTTATCATTCTTTATAGCAATCGCAAGAGCCTTTCGTGTACCTATGAGTATAGCAAGCTTTTTACCGCGAGTTAAAGCTGTGTAGAGAAGATTTCTCTGCAGGAGCAGGTAATGCTGCGTGAGAACAGGGATAATAACTACCGGATACTCGCTCCCCTGGGATTTATGCACCGATATGGCGTAGGCAAGAAAAATCTCATCAAGTTCTGAAAAATCATAGGTTACAATGCGCCCATCATAATCGACCTTCAGTTCCTGTATTTCTCTGTCAATTACCATTATCCTTCCTATATCACCGTTATATACATTCTTGTCATAATTGTTTCGTATCTGCATCACTTTATCTCCAACCCCCATATGTTTTGTACCGCGCAGGGGTTCTTCACGGGAAGGGTTTAAATGCTTCTGGAGTATCTCATTCAAGTTTGAGACACCTGCCACGCCTTTATGCATAGGCGTCAGTACCTGTATATCGTTCAAAGAATCGTATCCATAACGCTCAGGTATCTCCTTTACACATAAATCAATAACCTTTTTTACAACTTGCTCTGGTTCATCAATAGAGAAGAAATGGCAATCGCGCATGCGTCCTTCATCATTGATAAAGATAGGCATTTGTCCTTTATTTATTCTGTGGGCATTTATAACAATCATACTCTGTGTTGATTGTCTGAAAATTTTATTTAGCCTGACAGTAGGTAATACATCAGAGTCAATCATATCTTTGAGTACATTACCAGGACCAACAGAAGGTAGTTGGTCCACATCTCCCACAAGGACAATGGTAGCGCCATCAGGAACTGCCTTTAGAAAATGATACATAAGCACAACATCCACCATGGATGCCTCATCAACGATAATAAGGTCTGCCCCAAGAGGATTTGTTTCATCCCTCTTAAAAATCCCTTTCCCGGGCCTGTATTCAAGAAGACGGTGAATGGTCTTTGCCTCATATCCTGTGGCTTCAGTAATTCTCTTTGCAGCCCTGCCTGTGGGTGCCGCAAGAAGTACTGTATAACCCATAATTTTATGAACATGGATAATACCGTTGATAATGGTAGTCTTACCAGTACCGGGTCCTCCTGTTACAAGGACCACCTTGTTTTCTATGGAAGCACGCACCGCGTCCTTCTGATTTTCAGAAAACTGAATGGAAAGACGCTTCTCTACTGATTCTAATACGTCATGTATATCTATGAGATTCATCTGTTTCGGACTCTTCATAAGGCTCTGCAATCTACTCGCAATATCACTTTCACATATATACATAGAGGTGAGATAGACAGCACGTGAATCATCTCTGTCTTCTACAACTATTTTTCCTTCAGTTTTAAGGGCCTCTATTGCCCCAACAATCCTGTCCTCATCAATCTCAAGTAGTTCAACACAATCCTGTGAAAGAAGATTCAGAGGGTAGAAGACATGGCCTTCATCAGCAAGGTGCTGGAGTATGTGTAGAATCCCGGCTTCAACCCTTTTTTGAGAGTCCTTTGATATGCCAATCTTTTCTGCAATACGGTCAGCAGTTATAAATCCGATACCGAATATCTCCGTAGCAAGGCGGTATGGATTTTTATGGATGACCTTAATGGCATTCCTGCCATACTCTTTATAAATCTTCACTGCATAAGCAGGGCTTACACCATAACCCTGAAGAAAAATCATGACATCCCTTACATCCTTTTGCTCAGCCCAGGCATTTTTTATCATCTCAATTCTTTTCTCTCCAATTCCGGATACCTCGTTAAGTCTTTCTATATCATTTTCTATAATGTTTAAAACTTCTACCCCAAATCGGGCAACAAGTCTTTCTGCCATTACAGGTCCTATACCTTTTATCATCCCTGAACCAAGATATTTTTCAATACCCTTGGTTGTTGCAGGGATAATGGATGTATAGGCGACAACCTTGAACTGTTCACCATATCTCGGATGGTTATCCCAGTAACCGCTCAATTTTAGTTCTTCACCAGGCGCAACAGAAAAGAGTGTTCCTACCACTGTTACGGGTTTTGGTCTTTCTTTGATTTTTACCTTTGCTATAGTATAGTGGTTTTCATCATTGTAATAGGTAATCCGTTCAAGCTGCCCCTGGATTTCAATATATGTGTCAGGTTTTTTCATTTAGATACATAGTATATCAAGTGGAAAGAAAGAGCAAACCTTTACATATGGTTTTATCAGGCATACTGAGAACGTAAATAGATAGAATCTATGGCGAATCGTATTCCAGTTAAACTGGGAACTTTACCTTCCAGAGGAGTGGATTCATGATAAGGAACGGTGGGAGAAGGCCGGCATTCCCGAGGATGTGGTTTTTTTAAGACAGAGATTGAAATGGCCCTTGATCTGAAGTCTTCAGGAAAGGCTCGGGAGGGAATGAAGGGGATGGGAGAAGTGAAGGAAATTAATTTAGAGTTATGGTATGATAGTATTGAAGATGAATCAATATGAAAAAGATCTTTCTCGATAAGAGGGTCTGGATAAATTCTCGGGATAACTGGGTCAGTTTTGAGAGTGATCCGAAACTAAAAGTAACAAAGGGAAATATTTATGGACGATGTGTCCCCTGTATCACCAACCTCTATCAACAATTGCAGGCTGGGAAAGAGGAAATTGAATTGAAGGAAGCTTATCACTGCTGGAAGGTAGTAGCTGTTCTGAAAGATCAAGAAGAATGTTTGGAAGTTTTAAGAGAGTATGAAGAAAATTTCCTTGGAGATCACTATGTAAAAGGGAAGTTTGGTTCGAGCCTACCCACCAAACCGACTAAGGTTCTTATGTTTCATATTGAAGATGAAGAAGAAAGAGATTGTATTTTAAATGAACTTCATACTTGTGTCAAAAAAGTGAACCCCGATTCAAAAGTTTTTTATCAAAAAGCCTGTGCCAATCTCTATTATGATTTGCTGGGCGACTGGAGAGAGTGGAAAGAAGTAACGAGGATCAAAAACCCAGAGATCCGGTCAGCACTAATTGAGAGGATTAAGAAATTATTGTATTGGGAAAAAGAGGGGTGAATGTCTTTTCCCTAAGGCCATCCCATATATGCTCTACAGGATTTAGTTCTGATAAGTTTTTTCTATGTCTGTGAAGGAGGTTATAGACAGAAAGTATGGGCGGTTAGACGACCCAAATTGTTTATCAGGGGTAGTTCCTGTAGCTGCCTTCTCAAAGAATGGTACACGGTACTCCGACAATCCTGGCAGTATGTTCTATGGCAATAGTCTAACTCAAGGGGTAGGGTAATATCACCACCTGAGCAAGGATAGAATAAGCCTTGCTCAGATGAATACCCAGACTTGAACAGATATCAATAAAGTTCATATGGAAAAATATTGTCATTTTTTTTTCCTTAAGCTATGATTAAATAAAGAGGTAAACTTAAATATGCAATTAGGTGTCCTGATCGTTGATGATGAGGATGGCATAAGAAGGTCTCTTACAAGAATATTAAAAGAAGAAGGGTATACAGTTCAGACTGCGCCAGATGGTGAAGAAGCAGTAAAAAAATTCCAGCAAGACCCCCACAGTTTTGATATTGTCATCTGCGACCTTATTATGCCTGGCCTTGATGGTATCAAAACAATAGAGGAAATAAATAAAATACATCAGGAAGTAACAAAAATTATTCTTACAGGATATGGCACTCTCGAAAATTCGATAAAAGCTATTGATGCTGGTATAGATGGCTTTATAACAAAACCTTTTGAAAATAAGGAATTTACATGGAAGGTGAAAGAATACTATCTAAAAAGAAAGATGAGACAATTTATATCGCCTGATATATTTTATCAATTATTGAAAGGGCCTATAGACCTCCAGCCAAAAGTCTCTTTTATCACCATTCTTTTCTCTGACTTAAGGGGATTCACACAACTATCTTCAAAAATACCTCCCGGAGATCTTGCTGTACTTCTTAACAGGTACTATTTTCATCCATTGAGTGAGGTTGTTATGAAACATAAAGGTATTGTGGATAAGTATATTGGAGATAGTATTATGGCTCTCTTTGGAGCACCCGTCTACCAGGAAAGGCATGAAGATAATGCAGTGCGATGTGCCATAGAAATGGTGGAAACACTTGAAAAGAATAATCAGGGCCTTAACATGGGAATTGGCATAAGCACAGGATACGTGGTTACCGGTCTTTTTGGCTCCATAAGCAAAAAAGAATATACGGCACTCGGTATGCCGGTCAATGTTGCTGCACGACTCCAGAAACTTGCGCAATCCGGGGAAATCATCATATCAGAGGAAACAAAGGCACGGCTTGACCCCGGTATTCCTTTTAAAAAGATTGGAAACATCTCTTTTGTAACATCTTCCATGCCTGTAGTTTATTATAAATGGGTACGGAATGGTCAGGTTTAATGACATTGTAGAAGAGGTTCTGAAGTATAATCCCCAGGCAGATATAAGTATACTCCAGAAAGCATATGTCTTTTCTGCGCAGGCACATAAAGGACAAACGAGACTTTCCGGAGAACCCTATCTTATCCATCCTCTGGAAGTAGCATATACACTCACTAAAATGAACCTCGACGTCCCCAGTGTTGCTGCAGGTCTCCTCCATGACACAGTAGAAGATTCCTATATAAACGAAAAAGAAGTGGAAGAGCATTTTGGAAAGGAAATTGCTGATCTTGTTGATGGAGTAACAAAGATTAGTAAAATTCCGGTCAAATCTACAGAGGAGGCAAGGGGAGAAAATCTCAGAAAAATGATCCTTGCCATGAGTAAGGACATAAGGGTTATTTTAATAAAATTGGCAGACAGATTTCATAATATGAAGACCCTTCAGTTTCTCTCACAAAACCAGCAAAAGGATATAGCTAGAGAAACACTTGACATATATGCACCACTTGCCCACAGGCTCGGTATAGAATGGCTTAAAGGTGAACTTGAAGATGCTGCTTTTCAGTACCTCTATCCTGCCGAATACAAGCTCATTAAAGAAAAGGTTTCAAGAAAGAAAAAGGAACGGGAAGCGTATATTAAAGAAGTTCAGGAAATGATAAAAAACCAGCTTGCCCAGTATAATCTTAAGGCTGATATATCAGGAAGGGCGAAGCGATTCTATAGCATTTATAAAAAGATGATCCAGGAAGGTTTGAACATTGATGATATATATGACCTCACCGCATTCAGAATTATTGTTGATTCAGTAAAAGAATGTTATGAGGCCCTTGGTTATATCCATTCTATGTTTAAACCTATCCCTGAAAAATTCAGTGATTATATTGCTCTTCCAAAAGCCAATATGTACCAATCACTCCATACAAAAGTTATAGGTCCATACAGGGAGAAAATGGAAATCCAGATTCGAACCCATGAAATGCACCGTATTGCTGAAGAGGGTATTGCTGCACACTGGAAATATAAAGAGGGCAAAGTTTTTTCTACTAAAGAAGATAAGATATTTGCATGGCTCAGAAAATTGCTGGAATGGCAACAGGAGCTTAAAGACAACAAAGAGTTTATGGAGATTTTCAAAATCGACCTTTTTCCCGATGAAGTCTATGTGTTTACTCCAAGGGGTGATGTAAAAGAACTGCCCAAAGGCTCGACACCTGTTGATTTTGCCTATGCCATTCATTCGCAACTCGGACACAGATGTGTGGGTGCTAAAGTAAATGGCAAACTTGTGCCACTACGTTATGTATTAAACAGTGGTGACACGGTGGAAATACTCACAAATCCAACACATACCCCGAGCAAAGACTGGCTCAGCTTTGTAAAAACATCAAAGGCAAGGACAAAGATACGACAATGGATAAAGACCGAACAGCGGGCACGCAGTATTGAGCTTGGTAGGGAACTGGTAGAGAAAGAATTATCAAAGCACGGGATGAGCCTCTCAAAGATGGCAAAAAGCGGACAGCTTGAAGTAATTGCAAAAGACTTTAGCTTTGAAACACTGGAAGACCTTTTTGCTGCAGTGGGCTATGGTCTTTATACATCCCAGCAGGTTCTTGGCAAAGTGATTCCTGAAGCCGAGAAACCGAGCAAGCTTAAGACATTGATACATACTATCAAGAAAGAAAAAGAAAGCGCCATCAAGATTAAAGGAGTGGATGGAATGGTCATTCGATTTGCTAAGTGCTGCAATCCTATACCGGGAGATAAAATTTTTGGTTTTATAACCCGTGGTAGAGGCCTGACAGTCCATGTCCATGATTGCCCCAATGTTCATACCTTTGATGAGCAACGGAAAGTAGAAGTTTCATGGGATTTGCAGAAAGACTTTACTTATCCTGTAAGGCTTAAAGTCATAGGTGGTGATAGAAAAGGGCTCCTATCAGATATAAGTACAGTCATATCGTCCCATAAGGTTAATATTGTAAGCGCTCAGGCAGTAACCTATCCTGATCAAACAGCAGCAAGTATCTATGAAATAGAGATAGCCCATATGTCTCAACTACAAAAAGTCATTAAATCAATTCAGAAAGTAAAAGGTGTAAAATTGGTTGAAAGGATAAGGGGAACAGCCTGAAAATATTGTTTGATGATATTTAGACGACTTTCTTAATGCTACCCCTTTTGATACACTTTGTACAGACTCTTATGCGTTTCCGTACACCATTTTTAATAACGGTAGTAACTTGAAGATTGGGTAACCATATCTTCTTTGTTTTATTATGTGCATGGCTTACATTGTAACCTATCTGTTTTCCCTTGCCGCATATTTCGCATACCTTTGCCATTTAGAGCCTCCAATTACCGTTTCTGAAAGTTTGATATTTATCAATTAATAGCTTCATTGTCAAGCCAAAACAATCTGCCTCTTATCTTAGATTAGATTCTCCACTTTAACCTAATATTTCATTATTGGCAAATGTTCTCTTTCAGGGCTTCCACTATCTTGTTTGACAGTTTGCTGTTCTTTTGCAATGGCGTTTCCTTTTCTGTTGGGTCTTGATTTTTTTGGGTCTCAGTACCCTCTTGATTTGCTTCAAAGACTGAAAATTTCAAGGGCCTTGAGCGGCAGTAAATTTCTTGGAAATACCATAAAGAAAAAGGCTGATGATAAAAATGGAAACTATCTTTTGATATATGTCTTTTTTGTCTGACATACAAGCACCTTTGACTATTCTTACGTTTTCTGTGTCCCTTTTTTCTGCTGTATAGAACTTATAATCCGTATGAGACCTTTTTCAGTTGCAATATCAAGGGCAGTTTTACCCTGTCTGTTTACGACTGTTAATTCTGCATTTTTATTGATTAAGATGTTTGCGAGACCTACATATTTGTTGGTACAGGCGCATATAAGAGGGGTATCACCTGCAGAGTCTTTGGTGTTAATGTCTGCACCGTACTCTATCAGAAGATTTACAATTTCTATATTCCCCCTTTTGCACATGAATATAAGAAGAGGTTCACCACTTTTTGGCTTTACATTTGAATCTGCCCCCCTTGAAAGAAGAAGCCTCACCATACCGGCATGGTCATTCCAGCATGCATACATGAGTGCAGTATTACCATTTTTATTCGCGATATTTACATCTGCTCCATTATCAATCAGCACCCTTGCAGTATCAGTAAAACCATTCATTGCAGCATATATAAGAGGTGTTGAGCCATTGTTATCTGCAAAATTAACCTCAGTGCCCTTGCAGTATCAGTAAAACCATTCATTGCAGCATATATAAGAGGTGTTGAGCCATTGTTATCTGCAAAATTAACCTCAGTGCCCTTACTTATAAGAAACTTGACATTCTCTGTATCACCCTTTTCACTACTTTTAAGTAATGGTTCTGAGTATGGATTTGTCATTTTTTAAGTATATCACAAATAGATTCAGTCAGCATACTTATTTAATAATTATCAGGTTTCCAGACAACTTCCATACCAGGGAAAATAATCCATTATCCTCTTCTCTATGTCATCAAGGATTATCCGGGCAAAATCAACAGGGTCTTCTGTAGAAAGTAGTGTTTCTGCTAATCCACTTCCCACGTTTTCAGAGCCCATAAAGAAATTAAATAGTCTTACAGGGCTCCATGTAGCCATTGCCCGCACTGTTTCGAGTAGCATGTCTTCTTCTACAAAAATATATCCTTTATGGATTGCCCAGAGTAAAAGTTGAACTGAGTAGGGTATATCGGGTGAGGTATTTTCGCCTATTTTATCAAGGAACTCTTTTGCTTTTTGATTGATGGGAAGGTTATTGAAGGTTTCCATCTTTCTATCAGCCATATTTTTAATCACCTTTCAGATGGCAACGCACAGATTCGGTAGATATAGCATAAGTGGAATAGCAGTCAGTTTAAAAGGTAAATTTCCCGTTATCATAAATTGTTATTTTTTTCCCGGTAGAAAGCTGTGCAACAACACGTTTATTTTCTGTATTCACAAGGTCCCAGTGAAGTGCGGAATCATTGAAACCAAGTTCTCTCTTCTTATCCTTCGTAAGATGTGCTGGATTTCCGTCGTATGAGGTTGTGTAAGAAGCGCCCAGGGCAATATGGCAATTGCCATATGTTCCACCAAAATTTTCATCAAATAGAGTATCAGCCATAAATCTATCAATTCTTGAAAAACGTTTGTCGGTAAGGGAAAATTCGCCTATCTTCGATGCCCCTTTATCCATTGCGAGTTGCGTGTGGGCAAAGTGTGCGCCGGTTTTTGCTTCTATATTTACAACGCTTCCTTTTTTAAAGATAAGCTGTATCTCTTCAACGTAGTTACCACTCCTGAAGGAAGGGAGGTTGGCGTAATATTTACCTTCCGTTCCACGCCAATCGGGGGAAAAGAATATTTCAAAGCTTGGTATGTTGTGGCCTGATATGCCAGCCCATTTTCTCTTCTCGCCAAAGCGGATCTTTAGGTCTATATTTCTGGATTCTATAAACAGGCGTTCTATTTTAAGGCTATTGAGCCATTTTTTGATTTCCTGAATCTGGATGTAAATTGATTTCCATTCCTTCACGGGATTATCCCGATCAAGGTAACATGCTTTAATAACCTGTGCTGTATACTGCGCACGGCTTGTACGCGCATGCTCTATAAGTTCGCGGGTTGGAAGCATACAGAGGGTCCAGCCATAGAGTCCGCGCTCTTCACGGGAATCAAGAATATCTCGAAGTTGTTTACGTACTACCAGAGCTTTACCTATTTTTGCAGGATTTACATCCCTGAGATGGGAAAGGGATTCCGGCGCACGGAGAAAAAATCTTCCATGGAGGTTTGAGAACAATTCCTTTTCACCGGGTGGAATAAATTGTAACTGTTTTTTGTTTGAGATTTTATAAAAACTTCTTTCCATACTATATGTAACACCCATCCTCTGTATGGGATTTAATCCCCATTCGAGAATTTTTTCAAAGAGAATTTCCGCGAGTTTTACTGCCGGGTGCTCATACTGTATAAGAATGATATCATTTTTCTTAAACCGTTTTTTACGTGCAGTTTCTAAGCCCCAGAATAAGACATCTGCATACTTATTCAATTCTATATCGGTAAGCATCATTTCCCCTTTCTATAATCTGTATAGTATACTCTACAAATTCTCATTAAAATTGACAACCCCTTTACGTATAAACTTTATCGAAAAGTTGTTTCAGAGAAAGGGCGTTCCTAACAGCATATCCCATAAAATCATTATCAAAATAGACAAAGGCATCCCTATCCCATGCCCTTATTTTATTTATCCATATCTTAAGTTCATCATCTCTATAGGATGAGGCGTAGAGCTTTTCCTTTCCGTGAAGTCTTATATAAACAAAATCTGCCGTTGTTGCTTCATGATAAGGAAATCTACCAGCGCTATCAGCTATGCACCAGGCAATATTCAATTCGGTAAGAAGAGAAAAAAGGTCATCGTCTATAAAAGTCTTATTACGGGCTTCAATGGTATATCTATACCTTTTGTCCAGCAAAGAGAGAAAATCATTCATGAGGGGTTTATCGAATATTAAACCCGGTGGTAATTGTATAAGAATGACCCCAAGCTTATGGTTTAGTGGTTCCATACTATTGTTAAACAACTTGATTGAATGTTCGTCTATACGGAGTCTTTTTATATGTGTAATAAAACGCGACATTTTTACAGAAAATAAAAAATCTGACGGTACCGTTTCAAACCATTTCCTGCATGTTGATGGCCTTATGTTTCTATAGAATGTGACATTGGTTTCAACGGTATTAAAAAACTGGGAATAAAAGGATAACCACTCCTTTGATTTAATATGGGGAGGATAAAAAATGCCTGTCCAGTGAAAATATTGCCAGCCCGATGTCCCGATAAAATATCTCATCAATATATTACATTATACACTAAAACATTTTTTTCTACTTTGTATGATACGGTATATCTGTTATAATGGTCCATATAAAAAATTGTTTTGAAGGAGGGGGTATTATGAATAGTTTGGAATACATTACTGAGGACGAGGTGCGAAAAATATGCAGGGCTCTTAAAATTAGAGACTGGACCGGGCTCAAAAAGGAAAAGGTACTACCATCTGAAGCAAAGATAATCCTGGTAAAAGTAAATACCGAAAAGATGGATATAGACCCTGAAGAATTTAGAAAAGGCCTTGAAGTAGAGCTTGAACATGGTATGCGTTTCAAAGATGCGAATGTGACCAACAATCATCCTATCGTTACAGGAATGATTGTTCTTGCCCATCTCAAGGAATCTCTGGATTATTACAAACTCCTTGAGGTAGCAGAACTTCAGGGAGATCTCATTAAGGCAATCAGTAAAGGAGATACTGCAAAGACCAGGAATTACTATAAAAGGCTTGCAAGCGCGTGGATTGAACTATACAGAGCAGAGTTGAAAATGCTCAGATAATCTTTTGTTTGTTTTTATCCACCGTCTACATTTTGTCTTTCCATTCTTTGATACCATGATGCAGGGTCGATAAAATATTCTTCTGCATCTTTAAGAGAGAGATAGTGTTCCCGTTCAATCCGTGCCAGTAAGTCAAAGAATTCTCTTTCCTGGTTATTTGAGGAGGCATCACGGAGTTTTACATATAGTTCCATACCTTTTGCTTCAAAATCTATTGCGGTACGTACAGCTTCAAGGTCATCTGAATCATGGTATGGTTGGTCATCAATTTTTTTAACAAAACCTATGAGAATGTCTTTTACCAGGGTGCCCTTCACCTTCAGAGGTAAGGTTTCGGGCCATTTTTTCATCTTCTCCCATTCTTTGTGGAGTTCTCTTAACCGTTCGTAATGTTCGAGTTCTTCATCAGCAATCTGCCTGAACATAGTCTTACCAAATGGATTTTTTGTCCTCTCAGCATGTTTCATATAGAATTCTCTTTCTCTCAACTCATTATTGAGAGCTACTTCAAGGGCATTTAATCTTTCTTTCTCATCCATAACATTCCTCCTCTCTTCATGATAGTATATACGGTAACAAATTTTTACACAACATCGAATTTCGGAAGCATCTAATATTTCGGCTTGATCTGATATAAAATAGGCTCACGGCCTTGAACAAATAGGAGGTCACAAAACTAAAGGTTTGGAAGGAATTTCTTGATGAAATGGATTTTATCTTTATGTCCGGTTTTAACAGCAGTTAAAGCAAGGAGCAACACAGTAATATGAGCAATAGTGCAATGATTAGCAGTAGCATTGAGACCAATAATAGAGGGATTTTGCATACACAAGGTCAGGAGTCTGGAGAAGATACGTTCAGAGCCGTAATCAATATTTTTCCTTATCCCATAATCTCTTCTAATATAAGTAGTGCATCCCTTGCCATTAACAAATTTGGGATGATTCCATGGGCACAGGGGAATTTTAGAAGCAAATCTTTTAGAATGTGTAATTGGGCAGACAAACTTTTTTCTAATTTTACCTCTGTCCTTAAACTTGCCCCAGTAAAGCATATCAAACCCAGCAATGCAGATGAGTCCACCAGAGGAAGAGGGTCTGGTATCAGAGTAGATATTCCAGCGAGGATTTCTTGCAATTCTTGGAATGGCTTTAAGATCATTCATAATGAATTTAAGGATATATTCAGCATCGAAGATAGCATCGCCAACAACCTCTTTAACAGGGAAATGAAAAGTGTTTTGGGTTAAGGTAAGGGAAGGTATGAAAAGAGACTGTTCAGAGACATTGGCTGGTTTAGTGATTTCAGTAACAGGTAATTCAGAGAGGGCGTCGGAAATGACGATATTACGATATCCCCAGAAGTATCTCAGTCCTTTTTTGAAGAATTATTGAAGTTTACCATAATACCCAATTTAGCATCAGGGTCACCCTTGGGAATTTTGAATTTATCAAATCTATCCGAGCTATAATCAAATGTTGTGT
>DHGO01000037.1 GCA_002402795.1 Deltaproteobacteria bacterium UBA4796 | reverse complement strand
CACGAAGACATAAAAAATAAGAGCAGATGCCTCAACCTGATGAATACAATCAATTCCCTTTTTGCTATGGATATAGTGCCTATAATAAACGAGAATGATGCACTTTCATTCAAAGAAATACAGTTTGGAGACAACGATAACCTGTCTGCGCTGATTGCACAGATATGTGATGCCGATTTGCTTCTGCTTCTCTCTGATGTGGAGGGGCTGTATGAAAATGACCCGAAACAGCATCCAGAGGCGTCCATGATAAAAGTTGTTAAAAAAATCGACCAGCGTATTGAGAGGGCAGCAGCAGGAACGAAGAGTGAAAAAAGCATTGGCGGAATGTTAAGCAAGCTTGAAGCTGCAAAAAAGGCCGGAAACTATGGAATCCCTACAAGGGTTGTGAAGGGGGAAATTGAAAACGTGGTGATAAGGGTTGTTCAGGGAGAAGAGATAGGTACCTTATTTCTACCCGAAAGGAAACTTGCGAGAAGAAAGTGGTGGACAGCCTTTGCATATAAAGTGAAGGGTATAGTATGGATAGATGAAGGAGCAGAGCACGCAGTGCGTTATCGTGGTAAAAGCCTGCTTCCTTCAGGAATTGTCAGGACAGAAGGGGATTTTATGCAGGGAGAATGTATTGAGATGCGTAACACGCATGGTAATGTTATAGCGCGGGGAATAACAAACTATTCGTCAAAGGATGTCGACAGCATTAAGGGGTTAAAAAGTATTGATATAGAGAAGAAACTCGGATATAAATACGCTGATGAAATAGTCCATCGTGATAATATGGTGATACTATGAAGCCGATAGAACTTGCACAAATGGCACGGCAGGTTGCTGATACCCTTGCCCATTTAACAACAGAACAAAAAAATAAAACTCTCACGATATTAAGCAACCTACTCCATGAAAAGAAACAATACCTCATAAATGCAAACAAAAAGGATATCAGTAATGCAAAAAGAGATGGGCTTGCACAAAACTTGATTGAGAGACTGCAACTTAATGAGAAGGTTATAAATGAGATGCGGGCAAGTATACAGGATGTGGTCAATCTCCCTGACCCTGTAGGTGAAATAGTGGCACTATGGGAAAGGCCAAACGGGTTGCGTGTAGGAAAAATGAGGATACCCATAGGAGTTATTTTTGTCATCTATGAATCGCGTCCCAATGTAACAGTTGAAGCCTTCTCGCTGTGTTTGAAAAGTGGTAACTATGTAATTCTCAAGGGTGGCTCTGAAGCATACTATTCGAATCAGGCTATTTTCAATCTTATCAAAGAGGCTCTCAAGGGGGCAGGTATGCCATATAATGCTGCACACCTTGTAGAGACAACGAATAGGTCTTACATATATGAACTTCTAAAACTTGATAACTTTATTGACCTTGTAATACCGAGAGGGGGCGAAGATCTCATGCGGAATGTTATGGACCATTCCCACATCCCGGTTCTAAAGCATTATAAAGGTATATGCCACATTTTTATCGATGAGTGGGCGCAGAAGGAACTCGCATACAGTATTTGTCTCAATGCAAAAGTACAGAAACCGGCTACGTGCAATGCCATGGAAACACTTCTTGTTCATGAAGCCATAGCAGAAACCTTCCTGCCAGATATGATTAAAATCTTTAGAAAAAATAAAGTAATGCTGAAGGGATGTGATAAAACAAGGGCAATCATAAAAGATATTGAAAAGGCTGATGAGAAGGATTGGCATGAGGAGTACCTTGATTTAACCCTTTCCATAAAGATTGTAAAAAATCTTGACGAAGCTATTTTTCATATTAGAAAATATGGCTCTGACCATACCGATGCTATTATTACAGAAAACTATTCCAACGCATGGAAATTTTTACGCGAGGTTAATTCATCGCTTGTCCTTGTTAATGCATCAACGCGATTAAACGATGGTTATCAGCTTGGTCTTGGCGCTGAAATGGGAATTAGCACAACGAAGGTTCATGCCTTTGGTCCTATGGGGCTCAATGAGTTAACTGTAACCAAATTCATCGCTTTTGGCGATGGTCAGGTAAGGGTATAATGGATGTAGGTATTTTTGGGGGCACCTTTGATCCTGTCCATATGGGTCATTTGAGGGTAGCAGAAGAGGTTAAAGAGCATTTTTTTTTGCATCCTATCTATTTTGTACCGGTCAACATGCCAGCCCATAAACAGAACCAGCCCATTGCCAGTGCAAAGGATAGGTTTACCATGCTAAAAAAGGCTATTCGGGGTAATTCTTCCTTTCGCGTATCCGATATAGAGATACAGAGAGGTGGTATTTCCTATACAATAGATACTGTTACTGCCCTTGAAAAAAGATTCAATAATCTCTATTTTATTATCGGTATTGATGCCTTCTCAGAGATTGCTACATGGAGACGCTACAGGGAACTTTTTTTTCATACAAATTTCATTGTTATGGTGAGGCCAACCAATGATTACCCATCATTTATTGACATTATGCCTGCGGATATCAAGCAAGATATTGCAATACGCGATAGCCTTACCTTTGAACATATCTCGAAGAAGATGATTTATTTTTATAAAGTAACACAGCTTGACATATCCTCTTCTAAAATAAGGGAACTATCAAAGCAAAAACATTCGTTGAAATACCTTG
>DHGO01000006.1:58913-74993 GCA_002402795.1 Deltaproteobacteria bacterium UBA4796 | reverse complement strand
TCATTCTATAATCCTATAAAGTTTTTACTACATAACATTTTATTATTAACATAAAAAAACTTCTTTTTATACAATTTTTATACAAAAGATAAATAGAGTAAATAAACATTTTTAACATATTTAAGTTGACATTTGGGTATAAGTAAATTTAGAAATATATAAAGGGGGTGATACGATGCCAATATATATTATGATCAGTACATTGACCGATGAGGGGAGAAAAACCATAAAAAAGCACCCGGTACGCATAGAAGAAGTAAATCGCGAAATTGAACATATGGGTGCCAAGGTTCTTACCCAGTATGCTGTTCTGGGGCAATACGATTTTATTAACATAGTCGAAGCCCCAAACAATGAAGCAATCGCAAGAGTATCTATTGAGCTTGGGTCACGTGGAACTATCCAGATTATTACGTTACCAGCCATTCCCGTTGATGAATTTATTAAAAGGATGTCGTAAATAATACATTGGAAGATGGGCGGTTTAATTCTCTCATCTTCCATCTTTATGAACAGGTCAAAACAATGGCAGTTTTTCTTAGAATATATAGAGGGATATAGAATTAAAGTATGAATTATACCACATACAAGGATGCTGGTGTTGATATAGGAAAGGCTGAAGCATATCTGCAGAGCTTGAAAAAAAAGATACATGATACCTTCACTCCCCATGTGTTAAACCCTATTGGAGGTTTTGCAGCGCTCAC
The DNA here is from genome assembly GCA_002402795.1 of Deltaproteobacteria bacterium UBA4796. Classification (GTDB taxonomy): domain Bacteria; phylum Desulfobacterota; class Syntrophorhabdia; order Syntrophorhabdales; family Syntrophorhabdaceae; genus UBA8905. The sequence continues at coordinate 74,286 of DHGO01000006.1, read as the reverse complement.
AGAAATCCCGAAGCATTATAAGAACCCTGTACTTGTAAGTTCTACTGATGGCGTAGGGACAAAACTCAAAGTTGCTTTTAGTGCTGGCATCCATACAACAGTTGGTATTGATCTGGTGGCTATGAGTGCAAATGATGTCCTTACTATGGGTGCAACACCTCTATTTTTTCTTGATTACTTTGCCTGTGGTCGGATTGAAGAAAGGATTTTTAAAGATGTTGTTTCTGGTATTTGTGAAGGATGTAAAATGGCAGGATGCGCCCTTGTCGGAGGAGAGACGGCAGAGATGCCCTCTTTTTATAAAGAAGGTGAATATGACCTTGCTGGTTTTATCATTGGCTGTATAGAAAAAGAGTGCATCATTGATGGTTCACACATACAGGAAGGAGATGTTATTATTGGCCTTGAGTCAAACGGTTTACATAGTAATGGTTTTTCTCTTGTGAGGAAAGTTTTTTTTGAAATACATAATGTAAATATAAAAGATACCATAGAGGGTATAGAAGGGAAGTTGTATGAAGAGCTTTTAAAGCCAACCCGGATTTATGTAAAACCTATATTGAGCATTCTTCAAAAAGTTTCTATAAATGGTATGGCACATATAACAGGAGGAGGTCTGCCAGGCAATATTCAGAGAATTATTCCTGAGGGGCTTGCCGCCCATATAAATATAGATATAAATAAAGTGCATCCTATTTTTAAAGTAATTATGAAATTGGGTAATATTCAAATGAATGAAATGTATGCAACCTTTAATATGGGCATTGGATACGTAGTGATTATAAAAAGAGACGATGAGTCAGAAGTACTATCTCATCTTAATGCATCAGGAGAAAAAGCCTTTCCTATCGGGATTATTAAAAAGGCTTCAGATAATACAAAGGTTGCTATTCATCAACCTTAAATTTCAAAGTTTTTCAATTGGTCCAGGACATATCGCCTTATTTCTTGCGGTGATTTATTTCCAAAAAGAAACATTCCATCCTCATACCACGGGTTTAATAAATCAGTAAAGACCCCCCCGCATTCACATCGTGAATCAATATCCTGTTTCAGGGGAAATACCCTGTCCTTGCAACAGTTCTGGCATCTTATGACTCTCTTTGCACCTGACATTTTACCACGCTTTGCAATGGGTTTACCTTCTATCTCAATGATATCCATAGCAAAATCGATTACCCGTGCATTGGTAATGCTTGTTCCCACCCCATACGAATCTACATAAGGATTCAACTGGAGAATCTTATTTTCATCAAGACCTCCGCTGACAAAAATTTTTACATGGTTATGACCCCTTATATTGAGTTCCCACCTCACTTCTTCAAGAATTCGTAAAAAGTCTCCTCTTCTGCTTGAAGGAGTATCAAGTCTTATACCATAGAGCCTGTCTTTCATTACATCAGCAACCCTTATTGCTTCAATCTTTTCATCATGGAATGTGTCAATAAGTGCAACCCTCTTTATTTTTTTATCTATAATTTCATCAAAAGCCTTTGTCGCATCTACAGTATCGCCCATAATTAATATTAATGCATGGGGCATGGTACCTGATGGTTCTTCTCCAATCATCTCGGCATCAAAAACAACAGAAACACCATCGCAACCGCCTATGAATGCACTTCGCTCTACCATAGGTGCAATAACAGGATGAATCCTTCTTGCCCCGAAGCTCATGACCGGTTTATTTCCAGCTGCTTTTTTACATCGTGCTGCCTTTGTTGCCACTCCAGATGACTGGCATATCAGACCAAGGATAGCTGTTTCAAATATACCAAAGTCGGTATACATACCTTCGATTTCAAGAACAGGTTGGTAGGTTTTTATAATTGTACCTTCTTTCATGGCACGTACTTTTACCTTAAGGCCTTCAATGATTTTTGATACTTCTTCAAGTCCAGTAAAGACAGCCCATGGAATATTTTCAGGCAACCTTTTTACAATAAATTCTGCTCTCACCCATCGGTCAATACCTTTTTTCTTCAGAATCTCGAGGGTTTTTGTAAAATAAAGGTCTGTAACCTTACCTTTTTTAATGTCATCAAAATCAGCAATAAAAAACATATATGCTCCTATTTATAAAAATAGTTGTAATTTTTTACAATAATTATAAATCATATGTATGTCAAGCTTTTCTTTTATTTTTCAAAGGACATGAATTACAGAGGGGTATTTTTTTACAATAGGTTTGACACAGATACACAATAAGCGCATGGAACTCATTGAAGAGGTAAGTATTATCAGGAAGGTTGTCCATAAAATATTGCTGAATATCTGTATATGTAAATTTTCCGTCATAGAGATTGTGATTCTTCAAAAATCTTTTTGTATATCCATCCACAACAAAAACAGGTTTATTGAAGGCATAGAGGAGGATACTATCTGCGGTTTCATATCCAATCCCATAAATAGAAAGCAGCAATTCACGTAATTTCTGTGTGTCCATATTTTGCAAACGCTTTATGGTACCCCCGTATTCCTCATAAATAAATCTAATAAATGCCTTTATCCTTTGAGCTTTTATATTAAAAAAACCAGCAGGTTTTATTATGTTTGCCAGTGTCGAGGTATCCAGGGTATATAGTTTTTTAATATCCAGTATATTAAATTTTTTCATATTCAGAATAGCTTTTTCTACGTTTTTCCATGAAGTATTCTGGGTGAGAATTGCACCAATGATAATCTCAAGCTTGGTGTCACCGGGCCACCAGTTTCTCTTTCCAAATTCATCAAGAAGTTTATCAAATATTGCAAGAAGTGTCTGGCGTGTGTTCATACCTGGTGATGTAATTAGATAGCACATTAAGGATTGATTGGAAATATAAAATCTTGTTTTTTTAATTTTAAAGTGATATAGAAAATAATATTCATATATGGTCTGACCTTCAAGGGAAGTGAAGTGAAAATCTTCCGCTGTCCCGCAACTGTAAAGGGTTAAAGACTATGCACGGATTCCTCACGATCCAGCCACTATTCTTTTTCAAGGAATGGGAAGGCGCATACGTTTAATCCCTTAAGCCAGGAAACCTTGGGTTAGATTCATAAATACTACCTTACGAGGTATAAGGAGGTATTCCATGGATCTCAAAACAATCATTAAAATTCTTATTCTGATGTTTTTTTCAGTTGCTTCCTCCCAGGCTATTGAACCTGTCTACAGGCTTGATGATATTGTAGTAACCGCTTCACGCACAGAAAGCCCGCTTAAGGAGGCGCCGGCAAACATAACTATCATCACGAGTGAAGAAATGGAGCAGAAAGGAGTGACAACACTGGTCGATGTATTTAAGGAAGAACCCGGTCTGTCCACAAAATCATGGACAGGCACAATAAAACAATCAAATATCGACATTAGAGGTTATGGAGAATCTGCGCCACAGAATGTATTATTTCTAATAGACGGGAGAAGGGTAAACAACGTTGATATGTCCGGTGCAGATCTCGCGCAGATACCTGTCGGTATGATTGAAAGGGTCGAAATATACAGAGGATCTGCAAGTGTTATGTTTGGCGATAATGCATCGGGAGGGGCGGTAAATATAATTCTCAAAAAGGGGGAAGGCACACCCAAGGTAATGGCAAGAATGCTTGGGGGAAGCTATAATCTGTTTGCTCCCAGTTTGAGTGTTGCTGGCGGTTATAAAAAATTTTCCTATTTTCTACTAACATCGTCATATGATACGGACGGCTACAGGGAAAATCAGGCAGTACAAATGAAAGATGTTTTTGGGAATTTTTCTGTTAATCCGTTGAAAAATCTTACCATCAATATCAAGACAGGTCATCATAGAGATAAATACGGTATGCCCGGGCCTGTGCTCTGGCAAAACCTCATCAGCGGCACAGCAAAAAGAACAGATGCAAGCACACCTTCTGACAATGCTTCTACAGAGGACAATTTTGTTGATATGGAAGCTGATATAAAGCTTACAGAAGGTGTGAAATTTTCAATAGGTGGGTCATACAGAAATAGACATACTTCCACATATTTCCATTCTTCCGGTGTCTTCTTGGGTATTCCCTTTACCTTAGACAATGAAGGAATGGGGCGACTCGAAACGTATGGGTTTACTCCAAAAATTGTGATCGATAGACCACTTTATCGCCTTAAAAACACATTTACAATAGGATTTGATTACTATAAATCTCCTACCACTTTGGAGTCATCGGGAGTATTTTCCTGGTTTGGAACTACTCCTTCACATACTATTGCCGATATTGATAAAACTGATTATGGTATTTATCTGAACGAAAAGATATACCCTTTCAGTAACCTAATATTAGATATAGGCTACAGAATCCATAAAGCCATATACGATTCCAGATATACAGATTACTTTACCCCTGCCTATTCTACCGCACATCACAGTCACGAGCAAAAAGAAGCCTTCCGGACATCAATCAATTATGCCTTCAGCAAGACAGGAAATGCTTTTATTACGTATGCAAAGAGTTTCCGATTCCCGGCAACTGATGAACTCGTAAATGTGCAGACAGGAGCAATCACGACCAATCTAAACCCACAGACAGGATGGGAGATAAATATTGGTGCACGATGGAATCCATTTAAGTTTATTGGGGGAACTCTTACTTTCTTTCAATCAAAGAATAATGACGAAATATTCTACAATCCTTATACCTACACTAATGCAAACCATGAAAGGACCAAAAGACAAGGGGTTGAGACACAGTTTAATTTTATAGTTACGGAAAATATTAAATTGGGTATAGGATATTCATATACAGACGCAAAATTCGATGGAAAACAACTTATCAATGGTACTGATGTCGACGGGAACAGCATACCCCTTGTACCTAAAAACAAATTTTCAGCAAACATATCATATTCCTTTGACAACTTTATTATTAATCTCATCACTGTTTACAACGGCAACAGGTATGCAATAAGCGACCAGCTTAACAGCCATAGAAAACTACCTGGATATACTATCTGCGACATGAATATATCCTACAAGTATAAAAACTTTGAGGCACTTTTCGGGATTAAAAATTTGACAGGTAAGGAATATAGTGAATTAGGTGTGGCGAGTACAGGTACCGAGCGGATTAATCTTTATCCTTCTCCCGAAAGGCAATACTTTTTAAGATTTATGTACACCTTTGGTAGCTAATTTTATGGCTATTTTAACGTCGCATAATGCCACTGATGACAAAAATAAGTTTATAGGATATACTTATTAATCCTATGAAACTAAAAGATATTTTAATAAAATACCGCGATGATGTTATACAGGAATATGTAAAACGCCTTCAATCAGAAGTAAGTTCCCGATATAGTAAAAGACCATACGATGAATTGTTAATTACCTGTTCAGCGGCTTATGATGCAAGCTATTTTGTGCTTGTGCATAATGATTTTTCAAAAATAAACTGTCATATAGGATGGATAAGCAATTATAGGTTACATGGAGGCTTTTCTCTTTCTGAGGTACAGCATGCTTATGAACTTAACAGAATTTTACTTCTTCCCATCTTCGTGAAAGAGTTAAAGGGCGTAGCGCTGATCAATGCAGTTCATAAACTGAATGAATGTCTTTTTTATACAATTACTAAGTTCAGCGATTATTTTCAATCGTTACATGAGAAACAGATAATGGCGTATACCCAGAATCTTGAAGGGGAAGTGGAGAAAAGAACAAAAGAGCTTGCAGAATCAGAAAGTAAATATCGCCTCCTTGTTGAGGGAATCAATGATGGATACTTTGTAAATCAAAGAGGTGTCATTGTATTTGCAAATCAGGCTTATTGTGATCTTCATGGTTATGCCCTTCAAGAGATTATCGGGAAACCATATACGGAACTGATTGCGCCTAAATCGCTTAATTTTGTCCAAAGGTTATACGAACAAAGAATGGAAGAAAAAGAGAGTGATGAGCTTTATATGTATTTCAGAAGACATAAAGATGGTCGAGCTATTCCTACAGAGAATAAAGTAAAACGGATACTTTACGAAGGTGAGTATGCTGTTGCAGGTATTTGCAGGGATATTACCGAAAGAATAGAGGCAGAAAGGAGAATACGTGAATCAGAGCGTCTTGCACATATAGGAAAACTTACTACATCCCTTGCCCACGAGATTAGGAATCCTTTATCATCAATAAAAATGAATATACAGATTCTTTTAAAAAATATTGAATTCGACGGTAATGATAAGCGAAGAATGGAAATTATGACAAATGAGATTACAAGGCTCGAAAGAATCCTTGGAGAGATGCTTGATTTTGCAAAACCCTTAACATTAGATTTGAAACCGGTATCTATAAATAGGGTTATCGATTCATGCCTGGAGATTGTTGACGTCAGGATTAAAGAAAAGAATATTGATATTATAAGAAGATATTCAAAAGAAATTCCTTTTCTCTTATTGGACAAGGATAAAATTGAACAGGCAATTATAAATGTACTTCTCAACTCAATCGAAGTGCTTGACAATGATGGCAGGATAGGGGTCAGTACAAGGCAGGTGATGGATGGAAATAATTTTGTAAAGGTCGAAATAAGTGATAACGGACCAGGAATACGGGAAGAAGATCTTCCATTTGTTTTTAATCCCTTTTTCAACAGTAAAAAGAAAGGAACAGGGTTAGGGTTATTTAATGTAAAAAAAATCATAGAAGCCCATGGGGGAACCGTCAGTTTAACTCCACGAAAACCCCATGGTATACATTTTCTTTTTTCCATACCCCTTACAGAGGCGAAATGAAAAAGAAGAAAATTCTCATTATTGATGACGAACAGTCACAGCTTGAATCTCTTGAAATGTTTTTAAATGAAAAAGGTTATCAGATAGCGTGTGCTACAACCGGGTCAGAAGGATTGGAAAAAAATACTATATTCAAGCCTGATATAATCATTCTCGATATTCGATTGCCAGATATGGATGGCCTTGAAGTACTGCATGAATTAAAATCAAAACACAATAGTAGAAGCGTTATAATAATTACTGCATTTCATGATATGGATATAACAATCAATGCAATAAAAGGTGGGGCATGCGAATATATTCCTAAACCTATTGACATTGAGGAACTTGAAAGGGCTATCGATAGAGCTTTAAGACTTGAAAGTTCTTATAGCAATAATGCAATCTCATTAGACCCTTCGTTTACTTATGAAAAGGGAAAAATAATAGGTAAATGCCGTGCAATGAAAGAAATTTTCAAATCTATAGGAATACTTTCTGAAAATAGGGTTACTATACTCATCGAAGGGGAAACCGGTACAGGAAAAGAATTAATAGCAAGGGCAATCCATTACCATAGCCCTTATAAAGACCACCCCTTTATTGCAATTAATTGCTCGGCGATTGTAGTAACCCTTCTGGAAAGCGAATTATTCGGACATGAAAAAGGTTCTTTTACAGGTGCCTTTGTTACAAAAAAGGGAAAGTTTGAGCTTGCAGGAGATGGTACAATTTTCCTTGATGAAGTGAGTGAAATGCCCCTTGAGCTTCAGTCAAAAATCTTGAGATTCCTTCAGGAAAAAGAATTTGAACATGTGGGGGGTGAAAAGAGTTTAAAATCGAACGCAAGGGTCATTGCAGCGACGAATAAAAAATTATGGCAGGCGGTTAAAGATGGTAAATTCAGGGAAGATCTTTATTACAGGTTAAGCATTGCTACAATAAATGTACCGCCACTAAGAGAGAGAAAATCTGATATCCCTTTGATTATAGAGTATCTTATTAAAAAAATAAATACAGAATTGGGTAAAAACATCCTCAGAGTTGAACAAAAGGCAATTAATCGTCTGATGAATTATGACTGGCCTGGAAATGTTAGAGAGTTAGAGAACGTCCTGACCCGTGCCGCAATTGATAGCAGGAGCGAAGTAATACTTGATGAAATTGTAATTCCTTTACTGGGAAAAGAAGAAACCACAGTAACACAAACCTCAGAGATAAAGGGCATGATGAGCTTACAGGAGGTAGAAAAACAACATATTGTTAATGTGCTAAATCATACCCGCTGGCATTTCGGAAAAACCTGTATGCTCCTTGGCATTTCTCGTCCAACATTAAGGCAAAAAATGAAAGAATATAACATTTATAAAGAAAATAATTTATGACGGATATTAAACTTATAAGGCTGGCATTCATATTGCATATTCATATTTACAGGGTTGCAATGAAGAAATTGGAAGAAATAAGAAAAGAATATATACTTAGAGTCCTTTCCGACACATGCTGGGATATAAAAAAAGCAAGCAAGATATTGAAGATATCAGAGAAATATCTAAAAAAAGAGATTCAAAAAATGGGATATATAAAAAACGAAATATCCAACCAGTAATTAATTTACCAAAAAAAGATAATTTCTAATAAAGTGAAAATTATTTTCAAAAAAAATCTACAAAAATTAAAATAGACCATAAGATTATTGGCAACAAACATTTTTAAGTATTTGTTATTAAAGAATTATGAGAATAAAATATAATTAGCATATTTACTGGCATACTTATTGCTTGATGTCTTTTTTGAATTTTAATTTTTCAATTAAGGGGGTTAGTATGAGAAATTTAGTCTGTTGTTTAATTTTACTTTTAACAATTATCTTTTTAATGCCAACTGGATCTGGCGCTCAAGAGAAGCCAATTATTATTGGAGCTCCTTTATCAACTGCATTTTTATACGGATGGGATGCTGAAAGAGGAATGAAGCTTGCTGCTGAAGAGATTAATAAGGCTGGTGGTGTAACAGTTGGTGGCAAAAAACGTCCTTTTGCTGTAGAAGTAATTGATACAAGGGACCTTGAGCCTGGCGTTCCGGTTGCTGAGGCGCTTCTTGCAGTTGAAAAGCTTATTCTTGACAAAAAGGCTGATTTTCTTGTCGGTGGTCCAATCAGGTCTGAGGCAGCGCTTGCTGCAATGGATTTACTTAATAAACATAAAAAGGTAAGCATTGCTACAACAGGCAATCTTACACCTGCTTATACTAAGAAAATTGCAGAAAATTATGAAAAATATAAGTATTGTTTCAGGAATTCAAACCAGGTTGGAGAAATGATGAAGGAGTTCGTTACATTGCTCGAAGATTTAAGAAAAACCCATGGATTCAACAAGGCCTATATAATGGTTCAGGATGTGGCTCATGCAAGAGCAGGTGGAGAAACTATGCAAAAGGCTCTTACAGAAAAGGGATGGACTGTAATCGATATGAAAATCTATCCTACAGGAACTGTTGATTATTCAGTAGGATTAATTGATTCAGGAAAAAAGGGCGCTAATGTTCTCTTTTTATGGATGGATATGCCAGAGAGCGCTGTGCTATTGAAACAGTGGAGTGATATGAAATTAAAGAGTTTGCCGATTGGGTTTGTAAATGCTGCAGAACAACCTGGATTCTGGAAAGCCGTTGAAGGTAAATGTGAATATCTTATTGTCAATCTATGCAATGGTGGTAATGCTCCTGCTAAGATTACTTCATGGACTATGAAATTTGTAGAAGCCTATAAAAAGAAATGGGGTCTTGAACCAGAAGGTTACGGTACATCTTCAAGCTACATGGCTGTATATCAACTTAAAGCTGCCATAGAAAAAGCAAATAGCACAGATTCAGAAGCTGTTATCAAAGCTCTCGAGGAAATTGACATCATGGGAGTATATGGCAGGATGCGTTTCGACAAAAAGACACACCAGATAATCCCTTCTTTTGACCCTAAAGAGGGAGCTGTTACAGGTATTATCCAGTGGCAGTCAGGTAAGAGAGTTCAGATATTCCCTCCAAAGGTTGCAGAAGGTAAAGTATTAGTGCCACCATGGATGAAATGAGAAAATGTTCGACGGGTAGATAACCAGTGGAAATTATTGTCTATGGCATCATTAATAGTATAACGCTTTCTCTAATGGCTCTTGGATTTACTCTTGTATATAGTATTAGCAGATTACCTAATTTTGCTCATGGAGCACTTTATATTACAGCCGGCTATTTCACGTGGTTATTTATCAACAAATTTGCAGGTTTTCCTTACCCTTTTGCTATTATAGCAGCATTAGCCCTTACAAGTATCATTGGTGCCTTGATTTACAGATTTATTTTGATCAGGGTAAGGGGTATGGAGATTTCCGAGATTATAGCCAGCTATGCTATTGGGCTCGCTATATTAGAAGGGCTGCGATGGGGAGGGTTGAGGGGTATGACCTTTACCCTCCCAACTTTTGTGACAGGTTCTTTTAATATCATGGGAGTCAGCGTTGATTACCAGCGTATAATTATTGTAGGTGTGGGGATATTTATTTTTATCGTGCTTTACCTTTTTACACATTTTAACCGAATAGGCCTTGCGCTTCGTGGCATCGCTCAGGATGAAAGGGCTGCTATGATGTTAGGAATAGACTCAGATATGACAGCAATAGTATCCCTTGCAATTGGCTCAGGTCTTGCCGGTTTTGCAGGCGTAGTGCTTTTACCATTGGGAAACATCATTGTTGAAGTGGGATATAATGTTCTTATATTTGCTATCGCAGTATGTGTGGTAGGAGGGCTTGGTAGCTGGGGTGGGACAATTATTGCTTCTTTTGTTATTGGATTTGCACAGATTCTTACTGAGTTTTTTCTTTCAAGCCATTACCAGATGGTTGTTGCTCTTCTTGCAATTATCATTATCCTTTTAATTAAACCATCAGGTTTGTTTGGAAAACAAAAAGAACTTGAAGAGCGGGTCTAACCTATGGAAATGATGCGGAGGGAAAGAATTGACAGGGGCATAAAAGTAAGAACAGAAGGAATCTATGCAATCTCTTCTATAAGAGAGGTTCTGTATCTTTTAGGACCGAGACTTATTTTAATAGTTGGAATGATTTCACTTCCCTTTATTCTTGAGCTCGCTCCTTACTGGAAAAGAGTTGTCAATATTATGTGTGTTTATTCTCTTATTGCCTTATCCTTTGATTTTCTTGCCAATTATGTTGGACTTGTATGCCTCGGCGGTGCTTTTTTTGTTGGTATTGGCGGTTATATCGCAGCAATATTCAATGTGTATCTTTCATTTCCAATTTATGTTTCCATACCGCTTGCGACAATTTGTGGCGCCATATTTTGTACACTTATGCTTTTGCCTTGCTTACCTTTGAGGGGTGTCTATTTTGCTATAGTAACACTCATGTATCCTCTCTTCTTTACAAGGGTTATAGAGGCATTGAATATATTGGGTGGTACCAATGGCATAACAGGTCTAAGTAGTTTTCCAAATCAATATGTTGAAGAGTATACAATAATCATTGTTACCCTGCTCTTTCTCTTTGGCATGAGGCGCTTTGTTACTCAGGATATAGGTCTTGTTCTAAGGGGTGTCAAGGATAATGACCAGGCTGTGCGGGCTTCAGGCATCAGCATTGCTTATATGAAATCGCTTGCTGTTTTTATTGCATCAGTCATGGGTTGCTTTGCAGGTGCATATATTGCTCATTTATACATGTGGAGTGGCATTTCATTGTTCGCACTTGATTTTTCAATTATACCTATTGCTTCTGTTGTAATAGGAGGCGGAGGTACGTTAGTTGGAGCTATTATTGGAAGCGTGATACTTGTTCCCCTCTCTGAAATCTTAAGGGCTTTTGGAACATTTAGAATCGTTATTTACTGCATAATACTTACCCTTGTTATTGTATTTAAAAGTGAAGGGCTTATGATTTATCTTCAAAGAAAATATCATCAATTCGAACGATGGGTGAAGGTATGAGTGGTGATATTCCCATACTTTCAACTAAAGGAATATCTAAATCTTTCGGTGGGTTACAGGCACTAATTGATGTATCTTTTGAAGTATATAGAGGAGAAGTTTTCGGTATTATAGGGCCCAATGGTTCAGGAAAAACCACACTCATCAACTGTATAACTGGTTTCATTAAGATTGATTCAGGAACAGTTTATTTTAAAGAAAAAAATATAACAGGCTGGAAGGCACATAAGATTGCCCATGAAGGGATTGCAAGAACTTTTCAGATTATGAGGCCCTATTATTCTCTGCCTGCATACAAAAACCTCATTATCCCTCTTTGGTCACCACGAGCAAGGAAAATTGGTGGATGGAGGGGAGGTGGCAAACATGGTGATAGAGATACAGTGGCGGTTGATATACTTGAAGAAATAGGATTCGAAAGAGATTCGAAAGTACCGTATAAAATAGCTTCTACTCTACCAACAGGTTATCAGAAACGCCTTGAACTGGCTCGGTGTATTGCAGTGAGGCCTGAAATTATTTTCTGCGATGAGGTGTTTTCAGGTTTGAGTATGAGTGAAATTGCAGGAATGCTTCCGCTTATAGAAAAAATGAAATCAGATGGGATAACACTAATTATGATAGAACACCGTTTAAGAGAGCTTTTCAGGGTTGCTGATAGAGTTATGGCTTTAAACTTTGGAGAAAAAATAGCAGAAGGTGAACCGTTCGTGGTGATTGAAGATAAAAGAGTGAAGGAAGCGTACTTAGGAACTGAAGAGGTGTAAGGGTAATGTTTGAAGGCAGGGAATTGATGGTATTCTATGAAAACATGATAGCCCTCAATAATGTGACTCTCAAATGCGACCATTCTCAAATCGTTGGTGTTTTTGGCTCAAATAGTGCAGGTAAAAGTACCCTTATGTACATGTTATCAGGTATCATTCTTGATATTAAAAAAAAGGAAGACATGAGAGGTGGAGAGCGTATATCTACCTTTGGAAGAATATTTTTTAATGGGACTGATATTACAAATCTTAAGCCTCATCAAAGGGCAAAAGTGGGGATAATTTTGTGTCCTGAAAGAAGAAGAATTTTCCCGGAAAGCGATGTCTTAGAAAATCTCAAGATTGGCGCATACCTTTCAACAAAGAAAGAAAGAAAGGAAAATATAGAATATGTTCTCAACCTTTTCCCGAGATTAAAAGACCACCTTAAAAGACAGGGAGGTTTTTTAAGTGGTGGCGAACAACAGATGCTTGCCATTGGAAGAGCTTTGATGGCAAACCCACAAGTTCTATTGCTTGATGAACCATTGTTAGGTTTGAGTCCGGCTTATCAGGACATCGTAATAAAGGGGGCAAAGGAAATAAGGGATACAAAAGGTATCCGTATTATAATTACAGAACAGTACGCAAGGCCAGTGATGCCCATAATTGATTACGGATATATACTTGAAAATGGCTCAAGTGTGCTTTCAGGAACGAGAGAAGAATTACTCGACAACCCTGATGTGAAATCAGCATACTTCGGCGTTTAGGGGAATAAATATGGAATCATTTGAAAGTCAATATACACTTTCACGATTCAGTGAAATGTGTAAAAAATATTCTGATAAAACAGCAATTTTATATCTTGGCGAAAGGTTTACCTACGGACGTTTAGAAACCCTTATAGATAAATTTGCTACAGGCCTTGCAGATATGGGAGTAAAACCACAGGACAGGGTAATGTTATATATATCTAATTGTCCACAGTGGATTATTGCAAACTTTGCTATCAACAAAATTGGTGCGATAGTGGTGCCTGTATCACCCATATATACAGCCTTTGAAATTGAATACATGATAAATGATGCTAATATAGAAACTGTAATATGTCTTGATACAAACTTTGTTTATGTAAAAGAGGTGATGGAAAAAACAAACCTTAAGCGAATTATCATTACAAATCTTGCAGACCTTGTCGCTCCATGGAAAAGGGTTATAGGTTATATGTTTGATAAAATACCTGCGGGTAAAGTCGAAAAAGGTAAAAACATTTACTTTTTTACTGACATATTAAAAAAGAGCTGGCCCCGTCCACCGGAGGTAAAAATAGACCCGTGGAAAGATCTTGCATATATAATGTACACCGGCGGTACAACCGGTTTTCCTAAGGGTGTCCCAGGAAACCATATCGGTGAAGTTTCGTATATCAATGATATTATGGAGGACGTAATAAAAGATTATATTGATGAAGGTAATGATACGGTTTTAATGGTAAACCCTCTCTTTCATATCATGGCAAAAGGTTTTTGTATTGCCTTTGGATTCAATTATGGAAATAAAGTAATCTTGATGCCTGTTCCTGAAGTTGACGCTGTACTTTCAGCCATAGAACGTTATAAAGTACGCTGGATGTTGGGTGTTCCAGCTCTTTACAGGATGATACTCGAAAGTGACAGGCTTGACCAGTATAATCTCAGTTCTCTCAGATACTGTTATTGCGGTGGTGATGTGCTTCCTGCTGAGGTTTTTAAAACATGGGAAGAAAAGTATGGGATACCTCTTTATCAGGTATACGGGTCAACAGAGATCGGGCACGTTGCATATAGTCGGTTGGATAAAGAGCCGAGGGCAACAACAATTGGTAAGCCTTTAAAGACGAGAAAATCGATTGTTGCAGACAGAGATACTCTGGAAATATTACCACCAGGTGAGCTGGGTGAACTTCTTGTGACATCACCATATACAATCAAGCAATATCTTAATAAACCTGAAGAGACAGCCTATTCATATGTCCGGTTAAACAATGAAATCTATTACAGGATGGGCGATTACGTAAAAATGAATGAAGAAGGAGAGCTTGAATTTGTTGAGAGAACTGCTGATATTATAAAATACAAAGCTTACAGGGTTTCTGCATCTGAAGTTGAAGCGGTTCTCCAGGATCATCCAACAGTTATTGGTGCTTGTGTTGTAGGTATTGCTGACCCAAAAGTAGGCGAAAGAATAAAAGCAATAGTAGTTTTAAAAGAAGATGCAAAAGGTATAGGGAGTACAGAACTCTTACGATGGTGCAGGGACAGACTTGCCCCATATAAGGTTCCACAATACATAGAATTCAGGGATATGCTTCCCAAATCAAAGGTTGGAAAACTCCTCCGTAGAGAAATCAGGGACGAAGAAAAAAGAAAACTGGAAAAAGAAAAGAAAAAACCTGTATAATAATCACAGAAAAACTAAAATAATATATAATGCCGACGTAGCTCAGAGGTAGAGCAGCTCACTCGTAATGAGCAGGTCGTGGGTTCGATTCCCACTGTCGGCTTTTTAAAAACTTATATTTTACAAATTAACACTCAATTCAGAAGTACAATGAGGACAACGGGTTGCCTTAATCGGAACTGCTGAGATACAATATGGACATTCTTTCGTTACAGGAGATGGTTCTTCTTTTTTCCTTTGGAACCTGTTTACCTGTCTAACCAGCAGAAATATTGCAAAGGCTACAATAATAAAATCAAGTATCGTATTAAAAAAAATACCATAATTTATCGTTGCAACTCCTGCTGCTTTTGCTTCACTTAAGCTTGCATGGTGCTTCAAAGAGAGATTGATAAATAGATTACTGAAATCTACTTTTCCAAGAAGCAATCCAATGGGTGGCATGAGAATATCATTAACGAATGATGTAATAATCTTTCCAAAAGCAGC
>DHGO01000006.1:0-58895 GCA_002402795.1 Deltaproteobacteria bacterium UBA4796 | reverse complement strand
TTTTTTATAGTCTTTATGTGATAATTATTTTCCAAAAACCGTTTTCAATAGGTCGGTAACTCGTGCAGAAGGGTTAGTCCTTATCTTTTTTTCTTCCTCTCCAACCATATAGAAAAGACCATCTAACGCCTTGTTTGTAACATAATGGTCAAGGTCAAGAGATTCTTTGCTTACAAAAGGAACGGCTTCATAGGTACGCATCATTGTTTTATATTTATTTGTAGCACCTACTGTATTTAAACTTGATGAAATTATCGGCTTGAATGCATTATAAAGTTGTGAAGATGTTTTTGATTTAAAATAATTTGTTGCTGCTGTATCACTTCCTTTGAGTATTGATAGCGCATCGTCAAAAGTCATTGCTTTTATGGCATTAATAAAAATATCTTTTGCTTTAGGAGCAGCATTTTCAGCAGCTCTGTTCATGCTGAGAATAAAGTCATCAACTTGTTTCTGGTACCCTAACTTCCCTAAAACATCAGCAACTTTTTGAATATTATCGGGGAGAAGGATTTTTATAATCTGATTCTTAAAATATCCATCAGTTTTTGATACTGACATAACCGCATTTCCAGTCCCTATGGAGAGTGCCTCCTTCAATCCCGCAATTGTTGTATCTTCATCCGGACTCTGTTGTGAGGGAACTCGAATGCCTTTTATAAGAGTATCGAGTGGACCTGATCCATAACCAGAACGAATAAAACATACAAGTACAACAAACAATAAAAGGCTAATTTTTTTCATATGCATCTCTTAAAACAATAACACAATGATAAATAGTAATACAATGTTAAATAACAATTTCCTCGCATTTTCTGTTCCGCTTGTATTAACAATAGAAAACTATTATGGATATTGACACAAAAGAGACAGGGCTTAACCACGCTCAACCCCTAACAATTCATAAACTTTCAGGGCACCGAGAGTTGAATCTATCTCATATGTTCCCATTTCTCTTACTATCAAGCGCGATTGCGCTGCTCGATAGGTTTTTTCACTTATCAGAATTCCATTAGATATAGATTTTGTAATTGCCTGAAGCCTGAAGACTGTGTTGACTGGATCACCAATAACGGTGTAATCAATTTTCTTGTCAAACCCGATATTGCCAATGACAACTTCTCCGGTATGAATACTGATACCAACGGCGACGGGGGCGCCTATTTTATTTGAAAAATGGTTACTTACAGTTTCAATTGATTTTTTCATTTCAAGAGCTCCAATAACGGCGTTATCCACATCGTTTGGACTTGAAACGGGAGCGCCAAAAATTGCAAGAAAACCATCGCCGAGATATTTGTCCACAATACCATGATTATTGAAAACAATGCCTCCCATTGTAGAAAAAAAGTAATTTAGCATTGAAACAGTTTTTGGTGGGCCTATTTTTGTTGCCAGCTTTGAAAATCCTCGTATATCAATATTAAGTAGTGTCAACGTTCTTAGTTCATCCACTATATTTTTACCTGTATGTTCACCGTGGATAATCTTATCTACCACTTCTTTTGGAACAAATTTTTGAAATATCTGACGGATACCCCGTTCATGTTCAGTCATGGACACTGTCTCTCTATAGAGACGTGAATTTTCCATGGCGATACTTACCGATGAGGCAATAGATTGTAGGAGTGTTTTATCGCTGTATGTAAAATCACCATTAATTTTATTGAGTAATTCAATAACGCCGAGCACTTTGCCCTGGGAAATTATTGGTACGCAAAGTGCTGATTTTGTTATAAACCCTGTTGAATTATCTATTTCTGAAGCAAAATGGGGTGATTGCCTCACATCATTAATAATAACAGATTTTCCTGATGTTGCGGCATACCCCGCGATGCCCTGACCCAATTTCAATTTAAATTGTTTCATAGTTTCGATATTAACATTAAAGGTTACTTTGAATTCCAGTTCATTGTTGTGTAAAAGCAACAATGAGCCTGCTTCAACGTTCATGACTGCCTGTACCATGTCCATCGTATATTTTAAAACCTGATCTATATCGAACGTCGATGAGGCAAGAACGTTTCCGATTTGTGAGAGCGTATCCAGTTCCTTCTTTCTCTTTTTTATAGATACTGCGAGTTTATTCTTAGCTATGGCAAGCGAAACACTATTAGCTATTATATCAATAAATTCAGAACTCATTGAAAATACATGGGATTCATTTACATATAATAACAAAATGCCTTTTGAATCATTATCGATTTTAAGAGCGCTAAGAAGGCAGGATTTATATTTATAGCTGAATAACAATTGTGGCTCAATTTCCATATCAAGGGTGGATAAATCTTCGATAAAGATTGTTGTACCCTGATTTATTACATTTTCAAGAAGCGAGCCTTTATATGAAAAGTAAAATCCTTGAGAGACGTTGATTGTCTCTCGTGAAAAGATATCAAAAACATAGAGGTTATCCTGGTTGTTTTCATCTTTTAAAAGAATCATAGCAAGTTTAAAGGGTATGATAGATTGTAGATCTTTCAAAAAAGTGCTGAGAAGTTCATTTTCTTTAAAGCTTGAGTTTATGTCCTTCAGAAGTTTTTCTGTGACCTTCAGGTATTCTGATTCAATTTCAGCCTGTTTTGTAAGGCGGAGATTTTCATATGTAAAAGCAGCAGTACTTACAAGAGGGAAAAGGATATCGACATCATCATTAGAAAACAGTGTGTTATCATCTTTTCTTGATACAGTAATGACACCGATAATATCTTTCATGGTTTTTATTGGCATACATATAAAAGATTTTGTTGCATATGTAGGACGGTTTGTTCGTGCAAAACGATTATCTTTTTCTATATTTTCAACAATAACCGGGGATTTGTTTATAACAGCATATTTAGCGATACTCGTTGAAAAATCAATTCGTTCTCCAACACTTAGGACATCACCAAGACCAATAGTTGACTGAACTATGAATGATTTTCTGTAAGGTTTCTCTAGCAACAAAACAGATCCAACATCTGCATTTACAAGCTTTAATGCCCGTTCAAGCATTATGTACAGGATTTCTTCTGCATCAAAGGTAACATAGCATAGATCAGAAAGTTCTTTTAACATCGAAATTTCTGACGTTTTTCTGCCAAGCTTTTTTTTAATCAGATCAAATCTTTTTTCGATAGTATCAAATGATACTATAATATTATCCAACTCATCTTGAATGGGTTGAATTTGTGATTCACCAATTTCTTGGATAATCTTTTTCGTTATATCATGGGATATGGTAATAACTTTCTTGAAGATATTTCTGAGAATTATATGGCCCCATAATGCTACACTTAGGGCAGCTATAAAAAATAAAGGAACTGCCTGATCCTTTAAAACCTGGATGTATTTAAAACCAAAAATAAGAAAACCGGCTATTGGAACCGGGAAGAATAATCCAAAAATAACTGTCAATTTGTAATAAAGGTTTTTATCTTTTAATAATAATATCTCACCCAATCTTTCATGCGCTACGTTTTTAATCATATAATTATTCTCACCACCTGTTTATATGATAAAAATTATAATCATAAATTATATTTATACTGTATTAATTAGAATGTCAAGATAAATTTATACAATTTATCAGAAATATAATTTAAACAGTGATATTAATAAGTTAGAGGTATTAAGTATTTAATTTAAACAGTATAAAATATAAAATTAAAATTGTATTAATAAACAGTTTATATTAATATATTTAGACTGATGAAAATGATTTTAAAATTTGAATATCTATATTTTATTGGTGGATAGTGGGAAAGAAATGTTTATAGCATTATATAAACAAACTGATGCACAGTAACCGCATTCTTCACAAAATTCTTCATTTATATAAATACCATTCTTTTCTAAAACGATTGCCTGAGTAGGACAAACCTCTACACACTTTCCACATAAAACACAAAGGTCTTTCAAAATAAAAGGTATCATTAGATAACCATTCCCAGACGATATCCATCATGTATGGCATTATGTAACCGTCTTGGCTTTTTTGCATCACCTATGAAAAAAATTTCTTGAGCCATTTTGTTATCAGAATGTATCCAATCCATAGATGGAACCAATAAAGCTGAAATTAAACTGTAATTTTCAAAAATTTTTTGCTCCTTTTTGTGAGCGAGATATATATCCTTTCCATCTATTTTTTCAATATATGTATTAACAAAAACATTAACCTTGTGTTTTTTTAAAAGACGCACATACTGCCATAGATAGAAAGGATTTACATCACGTCCTATTGTACCTGTTTCTTCAATGATTGATATTTCGTAGATACCATGCCTTAGGAGGAAGACTGCAATAGCAAGACCAACGCCCCCTCCTCCTGCTATGATTATTCTTTTTTCTGGTAATATACCTTTTTCAATGACATCATGGGGTGTTAATACTATATTGCTATTGTTAAAATCATTTACATTAGCCCCTTTTGCTATAACAACGGTATCAGCATTTTCATTACTTATTATTTCAGGAGTTACTTCAACGCCTAAATGTATTATAACACCATTTTTCTTGCAGAATGTTTCAAGTGCGTTAATAGGTTTTAAGAGTTCTATTGCGCCTTCATCAATTCTGGAAGCAAGAAGAATATTCCCGCCGAGATGGTGATTTTTTTCAAAAAGAGTTACCTTATGGCCCCTTTGTGCTGCTACCGCAGCACATTGAAGTCCAGCAGACCCACCACCAACTACAATCACTTTTTTTATTTTTTTTGTTCGAGTAAAACCATAATAGCCCCAACCTGATTCTTGTTCATGACCAAGTGTTGGCCTTACTGTACACATAATAGGTTGATGATAATAAAGACGCGAAAAACAGAGATTACATGCGATGCACGGTATAATTTCATCCTCTTTACCATTCTTTATTTTATTAGGGAGTTCCGGGTCAGCTATCATGGGTCGACACATTTCCCAGAAGTCTATGATTCCGTCAGAAATTGCCTTTTCAGGTATTTCGGGAGTAAATAGACGAAAAGCCATCATAACAGGTATAGTTAAAAATTTCTTTATCTCTTTAGCTACATAAAGCCAGTGTCCCATTGGTACATCACGGGTGATCACTGATTGTGACGATTCATGCCATCCTATTGTCACACTCACGTAATCTGCACCAGCTTCTTCTGCCAAACGGAAACTTTCTATACTCTCTTCCATGGTGTTACCGCCCCTGTCATCGAGAAGTTCAAGTCCACATAAGCGTATTCCAACAGGAACACCACTTCCTATTTCAGACTTAATGCCCTGGAGTACTTCAACCATCAGACGGCAACGTGAACGTATTGAATCACCTCCATATTCATCCTTTCGTTTATTTGTATAGCGCGAGATGAAAGTTGAAATAAGGTATCCTACAATACCAGATATTTCTATAATATCAAAACCAGCATCTACTGCTCTACGGGCAGCTTTTATGTGATCCTGTATGGTCTTTTTTATTTCATTGTAAGTCATTTCTCGTGGAGGTTTAAAATATGAGAGTTTTTGAGGTACAACCGATGGCATCAGGCAATAATCAAGTTCTACGCCCCCCTCCCTACCACAATGGAGTATCTGAAGGGCTCCAAGTGCACCGTAACGTTTAATTGAATTCGCAATTCGCGCAAGTCCTGGGATAAAACAGTCATCAGCTATGCTCATCATGCCCTTAAACCCCTTCCCTTCACCTTTTATGTCTGGGTAAGCACCTTGAGTAGTAATAATTCCTGCGCCGCCATGTGCCTGTGCTTCCATATATGCAACTTCTCTATCACTTACAAAACCATCCCCATATGGAAAGTTCGTTTCTGTTGCAGCGTATTTGATACGATTTTTTGTGATAAGAATACCTATTCTGCCAGTAGAAAAGATATGAGGATATTTATTTTCTTGTGCAGGGTTCATTTTTTTCAGCAAAAGTTAAGTAACATAGAGATCAAAACAAGTCAATGTACTCAACACGATATATAGAAATGAGAAGAGTATTAACTCTCAGCAGAACTTCTTTTCTTACTTTTTGTAAGGAACTAAAAGGGAAAGGAGACTCAAAAAGAGTAAGAAAGAAAATAAGTTGACAATACTTATGAAGTGCGTTTAAGGATGTCTGTAACAATATCCACCACGTTTGGATCATAGAGGCCTTTTTCTACACCTTTTCTCAATTCACTCAATACCAATCGTGAATCCCATGGATCATGATATGGACGCCAGGCGGTCATACCACTATACGCTTCAGCAACACATGTTATGCGCGCTCCGGGAGGTATTGCTTCACCCTGTAAGCCATCGGGCTGACCATTTCCTCGCCATAGTTCACGGTGGTGTTTAACAATTTCTAAAAGTTCAGGTTCAACATAACCCAACCTTTTCAATATGGCAACACTCTCCAGTGGATATTTTTCGATTATTTTTACTTCCTGTTCGGAAAGGCTTGATGAACGGTTCAAAATATGATGGGGTATTGCCTGTTTTCCAATATCCTGAAGATAGCCTGCTTTAAAGATTGTCTTTTTCAATTCTTCATTTAAGTTCATTTGTTCTGCAATTGCATAGGATAAAAGAGCGACAAGTTGACCATGTCCGATGGATCCGTCAAGTGTCTCAGCCGATAGAACAAGATCAACGGGGATGTCATGAGAGTCATCAAGATGTTTATATTTTTTAGAAAGATAAGGAGGTATAATATCAGGATTATACCATCGACTTTTTATCCCTACCACCTCGTAAACGATAATCTTTGTTAACATGCCCTTAAGCTGTATCTTTTCAAATTCGTCTTTTTTGAGACTGGCATCAGCATATGCAAGCCGTACTTCAGTTGATTCAGGGTTTAGAGCAAGGGAGCGCTCAAAAAAGTTTATTGCTTCTGAAGCATCGCGTAAGTCGTAGTATATCTTCCCGATCTGGTATAAGAGTTCCGCATTATCGCCCTCTTTTTCAAGTAAATCTTCAAGTTCCTGGAGTTTTTCTAATAAACGTTTGTCAGATTCTCTACTGTAACCCATATTTTTTAGCCTGGTAGCAGTAATAAAGGGTTTAATAGCCTGATAGGTCGCCTCATTAATAAACACTTTACCTGGTTTGCATATTTCTTCAAGTCTCTTTGCTATGTTTACACTATCGCCGATTGCACTATATGCCTTACGGCGTGAACCTAACATTCCTATTATTGCGTTACCTGTTGCAACACCAATTCTCAGACGCCAGGGCAAAGTGAGGAGTTTAACCTTTTCTTGCATTTTTAAACCTGCGACAACAGCCATTAGGGCGTGCTGGTCATAATCGATAGGTGCACCAAACTCCAGCATGGTACCATCACCCATGTATTTATCAATGTGACCATGAAACAGTTCAATAACGGGTTCCATATGTCCAAGGAATAGATTCAATTCATCGAGCACCACATCAGCCGGATGCTGTTCTGAGTAGCTGGTAAAATCAGTTAAATCTGTAAACATAATGCTAATTTCACGTTTCTCAAAACGTAATTTTTCTTCTGTGGCAAGTTTAGCAACGACAGGGTCCATAGTTGCATAAAGGGCTTTTTCTACCTTTTCTTTCATTTCTTCTACAGTCCTGCTTCTTTTTAGCTCTTCATATAGACGCCTGGTTTCTTCAAAACCCTTTGCAAGCCGTTCCTGAAGAGCACCAACACCTAAACTTGTAATAACGAGAAAGCCCGCCCAGATTGAAATCATCACCATAGTACTGAACGCGGTGCCGCCCATACTAAACCATTCTGGTCTTATAAACGCTGTAACTGATACCAAAATAATTATATGGATACCCGCAAGGAGTGCTTTACGCTTTCCAAGGAAATATGCAGCAACAAGTACAGGAAGATAAAAAAGGTTAAGAAAAGCAAATTTAAATGGAAAAAGATAAAAGAGAGCCACAACAAGAATGGCAATAATAAAGACGAATAAAAACTCAATTTGACGAATTACGAAATTGCGAATACGGACTGGCCATCCACCCAAAAGGTCAAGCTCAGTAAACTCTTTGACTGGTTCTTCATTATTTACCATATGTTTCATACATAGAATAGATTTGAATTATAAAATACTTATCATTCACTGGTAATATATGTCAATGATTAAAAATCTTCAACCAATTTCGCTTGTATCAATGATGCGCTGTTTATCCTTGACATCTTACAGGGTGTCTGATAACATTTATCAATAATTATTTATAACTATATAAATATTAAGGATATTTTGCAGTAATGAAATAATTATCTGGAAAATAGATGACTGAAAAAAAGACAGCAAAAGATTGGTTCATGGAGGGCTATAGATATGATAGTACGGGAACGAATATCGACAGGGCAATTTCAGCTTATAAAAAAAGTATAAAACTCGATAATAAGTTTACTGACGCTTATGTAAACCTTGGTTTTGCATATCTTCAAAAAGAAGATTATGACAATGCGCTTAAATGTTTTACCAGGGTTGTTGAGCTTGAACCAAATAATCCCGAGGCATACAATAATTTAGGATATATTTATGAAAAGATGGAACGCTTTGGAAGCGCAAAGCAGATGTATGAAAAGGCACTGACAATCAATCCTCAGGATGTTGAAGCAATCATAAACCTTGCACAGATTGCAGAACTACAGGGTGATTATTTAGGTGCTGCAGAACAATATAGGAAAGCTATTGAAGTCAATCCATATGCTGTAAATCCTCGATTTTGTCTTGCCCTTCTTCATGATAGTCAGGATATGTTTGACGAGGCAATTGACCAGTATAAAAAAGTGCTGAAGATAGACCCGAACCACATTAAAGCACTTTTCCAGCTTGCCAATATCTATACCCAGCAAGGGGACTATGAAGATGCCATTGCATTGTTTAAAAAAGTTTTAGAATTAGAACCTAACCACGCAGAGGCATGGAACAACTTGGGTTCAATCTACGAGGAAATGGGTAACTATAATGACGCAACTTCTGCTTACAAAATTGCGCTCTCTCTAAATCCTTATCATGAACAGGCTAATTTTAATCTTGCTCATCTGGACTATATACGTGATAGCGCAAAACCCTATGGACGAGATGAGAAATTAAAAAAGGAAGAAATAATTCGCAGACTCCATTTTATTCTTTCGATTAATCCGAAAAATAAAAAAGCACAACAGCTTTTACAAAAAGTGGAAGGTAAAGTAGACTAATAATCCCTACGAAACGTTTGTTTTATTCTCGATTTTTTTCAGTATTATATCTCTGATTTCGCTCCATATGGTAACAGGGTCTGATGATTTCGATGATGTGAGTTGTGGGTATTTTTCAAGGGTTTGAGCAGCAAGGACTCCAGCCATTTTGAGCCGGCCCTCCCTATCTGCACTTTGTGCTTGCTCAAACATACCTTGCGGTATTTCAATTTCAATAGTAATGCCTGCAATTTTCGTCCCTGCTGATATTTCTTGTACCGGTTCAGGGGCTACTGGTGGTTGGTATACTTCTTTTGGGATAATTTCCTTCACTACGGGTTCAGGTTCTTCTTCAGGCATAATAAACTGTTTCTCTGGCTCTTTCACTTCTAACTTTGTTTCAGCCGGTTCAATGACAGGTTCTTTTACTGGCCGTTTTCTCGGTTTTCTTTTCGGGATCTCTGGTCCTGTTAACTTCTGGAATCTCTCACCGATCTGTCGAACTACATCAGAGTTTATCATGGTAAATTCATTTGTCTCGCCTGCCTTTAAACAGAGCTTGCAAATCTTATTAATAAGACGTGGCACACCATGCTCAGAATATTCCCATATAAGAGGAAATGCATCATCTGTAAATATATCTCTTGTCGCACCTGCAAGCTTGAGTCTAGTTTCTACATAGTTTTTTACCAGTTCTTCTGATTGAATCTTATCTATTCTGTTGTATGTTCCAATTCTCTGGAATAAATTTGCTCTTTTGGGATGCTCCAATCTTCGTGCCAGTTCCATCTGTCCTGCAAGAACAATGGTAAAAAGGTTTCTATTATCATCCTGCATATTAGTGAGCAGTCTCAGGCTCTCAAGATTTGCTGGTGAGATAGCGTTTGCTTCGTCTATCATAATAAGAACCTTTTTCCCTTCGTCTATCGTGTCGAATAGCAACTTATTGAAGGTTTCCAGAAGCTCTATCTTCCCCTTAATCTCGCACTGTTTGCCTGTGAGCTGACCAATAATTTCCCTCAGCAATTGAACAAATGACATATCGGGATTAGTAACAAAAGCTATTTTATATTTTTTCTGGTCAAGAGAATCGAGAATTATTCTGAGCGAAAGAGTTTTACCAAGTCCGACATCTCCAACGATTACTGCGATACATTCATTTCCTTCTTCTATAGCAAACAATGTCTCAGCAATAGTATTTTCTACAGACACATGAGAGTCAACGTACATGGATGGGTCAGGTACGTTATCAAACGGTGGTTTTTTGAGGCCCCAATATTCATAATACATTGTTATACTCCTTGTCTGTCGTTATAGTATATCATAACCACCTATATTTCTGCATTTCTACTGAGATATTCAAGAACATCCTCTAATGAAAAGCGCCGCCTTCTCCCGATCTTATAACTTTTTAGCTGTTTGGTTTTAATAAGTTTTCTCAAAAAACTTTTTCCTATCTGCAGTATTTCACAGACACTTTTGGTATTGAGCATTTTGACGGTGTAGACCGGTTTGAAATGAAAATTGAAAAGAATTCTACCATCCGCGTCCCTGGAGATGTCCAATTTAACGCCATGCTGCTTATCCATGGATAGAGATCGGACATAATCAAGAGATTGTACCATAGCAGACTGTTCTGGTGTGAGGTGGATAGAAATTACTTCTGGTTTATCCCCGGTAACTTCTTCAAAAACAGGTAGTTCGTTTTTAGTTCCATTTATTTGGTCTGTAAGCTCTTTTTGTGGACCCTCAATAACTGACTCTTGCCCTTTTTTTCTTCTTTTTACAATACAGATTTTGTCCATACAATTCTCTATATTGTTAAATAATTACTAAACTTTAGCATTATTGTCAACTTTTTTCAAAAGTGAATTGGCTCAAAATAAAAACGTACATTATTCCATAATTTCTGTTATAGGGAGTTCTGCAATATCCTTAAATTTTTCACTTTCCGACTCATCTTCATACGATAAATCACGGACACGTGAAAACAAATTTTCCATAAATATTTTTTTCCCAAGTATGTTTTTAAAAATACCATAGCGTAGCGATTTACGTTCATCCTCTCTTAATAAGTTAATCACATGCTTTGTTGTTAATATAGAGCCTGTACTGCCAATACGGGAAAGATAGGTAGCGTAACTTAATGCATTTCCAGCTGCTCTGAATTCAATATTTGTTGAAGCATATATTGCGCTCATATAATCATGTCCTTCATTTATTCCTATGTTTAGATAGAGTTCGGTATCCCATTTTTTTCTCATTTTCCACTCATTTGAAAGCTTTAACATTTTCCCTCTCAGTTCAATTGCGCATTTTATGGCATTCAAAACATAGTTTGAATTTTTTTCTTGTAAAAAATAATACACTATTCCGTCCCCAATATGTCTTCCATATATGCCGTAATACTTCCTAAAAGAATCCTCCATAGTGCTCCATATTTGATGAATCAACTCAAAGAATTCTTCAGTTGGCAGTTCCGCACATATACGAACGGAATCTTGAAGGTCTGCCACAAGGACGCAAAAGTGGATAAGGGTCGCCATATGCTGCTGAAGGATTTCGTTGATTACCGCCCTTCGGTTTGTTAAAAATTCAATTATGCCTTCCACGTTCTTTTCCGCGGGTACATATAAAAAAAAGACCCCTTCTCTGAAAAATGTTGTATAAAGCCAGTATGTCTCCTTTATCATTGTATCAGGACGTATTAGATTTGCAACGGATTGATTTATAAGTTGCTTGGAAACACCTGGAATTTTTTCATATGCTTTTTTTAATAATAAGACCTCGTTTTCTGATATACCCTCGAATAAGGTATTGATGAAATCCTTTGGATATTTTGATTTCAGGAAAGATACGTGCTGTTCAATTAAATATTCCCAGTTATATACATGATTATGCAGTTTCCAGTTAAATAGTAATTTGAATATATTTCGCGATTCGGGGTCTTTAATTGTTCTAACTGATAGGTTGAATATCTTTTCTTCTGCCGCTTGATTGATCCATTCAACCTGGAATTGGTAATTAATCAAATATGCTGGCATATCAATATCTTCTATAGTTAATCTTAATTCTTTACTTTCAAGAGAAATAATATCAGACGGTAGACCTTCTCCAGGGCTTATGGGTCGTACTTTATGTTTCAATTCTGTCAAGGATACGTTAATGTATTGCTCTGTAATGCCTTTTATCTTTTTTGCTATATTTTCAATAGAATTGCCTTCTTTTTTTAAACGTTTTACCATTTCAATATGTTGAAGGACCGTTTGGGGGAAATAGCCAATCTTTTTTGTTCTTGTCATTATTGTTTCTTTTGGTTTTTGTACAATGGGTTTTGGTAAAATTCCTAATTTTATATAATTATTTAATGTAGCTCTTGATATGCCACATTTCTTTAATATTTCTTTGCTGTTAATAAAGGTTTGAGGAATATCGTCGGACACTTATTAATACCTCATATATATAATACTATTTGACACTACACTATAATTAAACTGTTTAAAATAATTTGTCAAGCAAAAAATGTATAAATGTACCTTTCAATTTCAATTTATTTTTTTCAATATATTTTTAACTATTTGATATTTATTGTGAATTTAATATATACTTAGACAATATTATTATACTGTAAAATTACAAATTAATCAGTATAATTATGTTTTGTTTTAAATGCTTATAAAAGAATAAAATAATTTTTTATCCAAACCTGTATTGTACTCCATATTCACCTTTAGGGTATATCCATTCAATAGCACCTTCTTTGCACACAACCTTACATGTACCACATTCAAGGCAACCAGCAAATTCAACAACTATTTCTTTAGTTTCTTCATTAAAAGAATATAAATGAGCTGGGCATACAGATATACAAAAGCGTGTTAAACATTTTTTTCTACAGATATCTTGATGTATCTTTATATGACTCTCTTTATCGTTTTTAAATACATTTAAAGCAAGTTTTTCCTCAACCTTCATTAGAACAAAACCCTATATATCTTTGATTTTATATAGATTTTTTAATCTTTTAAAACTTAGCATTCCTGTAGACCTCATTGTTTCCCATAACGTTGAACCGATTTTCCGTTTCTTTCCTTCACCAAACCACATAATTTTTTCAATAAGTTCTGGAAAGCTTCTTGGGTAATATGAGAAAAGGTCTTCATTTTCAAGAAATGTTCTTATTTTCCTGAATGCATATAAATCCTTTAATACAAATGTTTCTTTCAGTCTTTTTTCATATAAGGACATAATGTTTTGAGAGAAGTCATTCATCTCTTTTGCTTTTAAAATTGTTTCTGCAGCAATAATACCTGATGCTATGGCAAACTCCATACCCCTAACTGTAATACCCATGTTGAGTGCAAAACCGGCTGCATCACCTATAATTAATATACCATTTCCGAAAAGTTTAGAAAGCCCTTCAAATCCACCTTCCGGGATAAGATGGGCAGAATATTCACTGATGACCCCACCTTCAATAAGTTTTTTAATTTCATATCTTTCCTTAAATGAGTCTATTAAGTTGTGTGCCTCTATCAATGGTGCTCTATCCATAAGTGCCTTTATTCCAATTGCTATTCCTATGGAAACGGAACTTTTATTAGTATAAAGAAAGCCTCCTCCAAACATTCCTTTTGTTACATCACCTATGAAAAGATGGGCACATCCTTCAGAACTACCCACATTAAACCTTTCATTGATAGTGGATTCTGGAAGCTCAATTATCTCTTTAATACCTACAGCATAGTTTTGGGGAACCATTGCGGGTTTCAATTGAGCCTTTTCACCAATAAATGAAAGTACACCATCAGCAGCAACAACAACATTTGCATATATCTTTTCTTCCCCTGCTTTTATTCCTACTATACTGTCGTTTTCCCATAACACGTCATCTACTCTATATTTTGGTATTACAAATATACCTTTCTCAATAAGTTTTTCCGAAAGCCATCTATCAAACGATGAACGAAGAATTGTATAACTATGGTTTTTCTCCCGCAGTACGGTGCTTGTAAAATCAATTGTAAATGAATTTTCATCACCCAAAAGACTCCATCTTTCGCGCACAACCTTTCTTTCAAACGGAGCACCATCCAGCATGTCTCCCGTCATTTTTTTTATCGGTAATAGATAAAGCCTTCCTCCGGTAACATTTTTACTTCCTGGAAAATCCCCCCTTTCTACAACGATTACTTGCAAATCTTTATTAGCAAGGGCGTAGGCGCACGATAAGCCTGCAAGACCACCGCCAACTATTACCACATCTATTTTTTCCATTTTATGTTTCGTTCTTCGCCTGTTTGAGTTTTTCTTTAAGGATGGGTAGGATTGTAAAAAGGTCGTCAACTATACCATAATCTGCATATTGAAAGATCGGAGCATTCTGATCTTTATTGATAACTACAATAATTTTTGATGTGTCCATTCCCATAGTATGATGGAGCGCACCGGATACTCCGCAACCAATATACAGTTTCGGGGATATGGTCTTGCCACTTTTACCTATCTGGTCATCATATTCTCTCCATTTGCTATCAACAACTGCTCGTGAAGCTCCAACTCTACCATTCATAATATCTGCTATCTCTTCAAGAATCTGAAAATGCTCAGGACCTTTCATACCTCTTCCACCACAGATTATAAAATCAGCCTCCTGAAGGTCAACCTTTTTGCTACCTCCTTTATCTATACTGAGAACATTCATCCTTTCATCACGAGTAATCTCAATGTTCTCGATAAATATTTCAGCCTGGTATGACCCTTTTATAACGGCAAAGGAATTAGGTCTGAACGTTATAAAAAGTGTTCTGTCATCGTCATAGGAAAGCCATGATAGCACTTTTCCACCAAATATTGGTTTTTTAACTTTTATTTCTGCGCCATCAATCTGAATGTCTACAGCATCGGAAATGATGTGACTTTTTAACCGTGCAGATAGTCTTGGGAAAAGGTCTTTGCCAGTAGTTGTTGATGCTCCAAAAAATAAATAGGGAGAATATTTTTTTAAAAGCTTTTCTAAAACTTCCCCATAGGTATCCCATCTAAAATGTTCCAATATCTCAGCTTCAGCAACGATAATTTTATCTGAAAATGGTTTTAATTCTTCTATAAGACCGCTGACATTATGCCCAATCAGAACAGCATAAAGTTGCGAGGAAAGTTTTTCAGCAATCTCTTTACCTTTTGATAATAATTCCAGGGACGCTTTTCTTACATTTTGATCTTTTGTTTCGATAAATACATATATATCTTTAGTCATATTATTCTCCCTTTAGAGCGCTTTGGCTTCATCTTTTAAAATTTTTATCAAATTATTTACTTTTTCTTCAGGTGTTTCTCCTTCGATTATTTTAACGGGCGGTCTGTTTGCCGGAAGTTCATAGGAAAGTAGTTTTATCTTTTTACTATAGGAATTCAAGTCTTCTTTTAATATGCCAAGCGTAAAAGGGTCAATGACAGGAATATTTACTTTCATTGCTTTCATAACACCAGTGATTAATGGCACTCTTGGCTCATTGAGACCTTTCTGTGTCGTAAAAAGTGTCGGTAACGCAACCTCTATGGTTGCTCTGCCACGTTCTATTTCATTTTCTACCCTTGCCTTTTTACCGTCAATAATCTCAAGTTTTAGAATTGCACTGATATGAGGGATTGACAGAAATTCTGCAATCATAGAACCAAGATGAGCATTTTCATCATCCATTGCCTGTCTGCCACAAAGGATGATATCGAATCCTTCTTTTTTAGCAAAGCTGGCAAGTATAGCTGCCACTACTATAGAATTTTCATATGGATGTTGAGCATTATCAATGAGAAAAGCCCTATCCGCTCCCATTGCAATAGCGGTTCGTAAGGCTTCAATAGACCTTTTCGAACCATAAGTACATACGGTAATCTGACTATCTTTAAATTTTTCTTTTATTTTAATGGCTTCCTCTATTGCAAATTCATCAAAAAAATTCAAGGTGTACTTATTCTCTATTTCGAGAGACTTGTTGTCAGCCTTGATAATAATCTTAGCTTCTGAATCAGCTACCTGCTTAACAAAAACGAGTATATTCACTATTGTCCCTCCTTTAGTATTTAACCCGTATATATGATTACAATTTTCCAATAAGCGTTCTGCCTATAAAATCTTTTAAGACTTCATGGGTACCACCACCATAGAGAAGAAAACGTGCATCTCTGAAATACCTCTGTGGTGTATATTCATAAGCAAATGCATTTGCACCATAAATTCTCGTAAGTTCATCAACTACCTTAAGACATACTTCTGTTGCAAGAATTTTTGCTTCAGCAGCTATAATTCTGCAATCCATCTTGTTTTCCAAAAGCCATGAACCATAATACAAAAGCATGCGGGCAGCATTCATAAGGGTGTCCATCTCTGCAAATTTTTCACGTATTAATTGAAACTTGGCAATAGGCTGTCCAAAGGCAATCCTCTTCCTTGAATATTCAAGCGCTTCATTATATGCACCCTTAGCAATACCAAGAGCCATAGCACCAGTCATTAATCGAACCTCGTCAAGAATATCTCCTACATACACGACTCCTTTTCCAAGCTCCTTACCAAGAAGGTTTTCGTCCGGTACCCACACATTATCAAAAACCAGTTCCCCTGTAACTGATCCTCTGCATCCAAGTTTATTAATAGTCTGTCCACTGGAAAATCCTTCAGTTCCTTCTTCCACAAGAAAAAAGTTCAAGCCTTTTAATCCTTTCGATGGGTCTGTTGTTGCAAGAACAGTACAAAAATCACAAATAGGCCCACTTGTGATCCACATTTTTGTACCATTAATTCTCCAGCCACTTCCATCCTTTACTGCTGTTGTCCGCGTAGCACCAAGGTCTGAACCAGACTGGTCTTCCGTAAAACATATTGTTGCAATTTTTTCACCACGTATAGCTGGATAAAGGCATCGTTTTTTTATTGCATCATTACCGAACCTAAAAAGAAAGTATGTTCCCATGAGCATATTCATAATAACACTCTGGGCAAAGCCAACAGATGCCCTCGCGATTTCTTCATAAAATATCATACACATAATCTTATCAGCGTTCATACCGCCCATTTCTTCTGGATAACGAAGTCCAATATAACCAAGTTTTGTAAATTCTTTCCATACATCCCAGGGAAACTCATCTTTCTCATCAATCTCCTGTGCCTTTGGAGTGACAATCCTATCTATTGTATCCGTTACTGTTTTTTTAAAAAATTCCTGCTCCTCAGTTAACATGAAATCCATTGCATACCTCCTTATTAAGAAAAATGTAAAAAGATAATTTTGTATACAATATTTTAATAGTAACTTTTTGTCAAGGAAAAACTCTTCATATGTATTTGATTGTAACTTAGTAAATATAAAAGATTATTTTTATAGAATTAACTATAAGAAAAGAAGAGTAAAAAAAGTGAAAAGGCTAATTTTCAATAAAACACCTGAGCTTCTGCGCCCTTGACGGGTGTCTAAGTTTTTTTAGTGCCTTTGTTTCTATTTGTCGTATTCTCTCTCTTGTAACATCAAAAACTTTTCCAACCTCTTCAAGGGTATGGTCGTGTTTCTCACCTATTCCAA
This sequence comes from Deltaproteobacteria bacterium UBA4796, assembly GCA_002402795.1. Taxonomy (GTDB): domain Bacteria; phylum Desulfobacterota; class Syntrophorhabdia; order Syntrophorhabdales; family Syntrophorhabdaceae; genus UBA8905. The sequence continues at coordinate 41,208 of DHGO01000006.1, read as the reverse complement.
ACCTCATTCTTACTATTTTTTCTTCTCGCGGGGTGAGCGTGTTAAGCACTTTATTTAAGTTTTCGATAAGGTCACCAAGTATTGCAGAGTCTTGAGGAGTTGCCGTATTTTTATCTTCTATAAAATCAGCTAAATGGGTATCCTCATCATCGCTGATAGGTGTTTCCAGAGAAATAGGCTCTTTTGTAATTCTTAATATTTTTCTAACTTTATCTACTGAAAAACCAATTTTCTCGGCAATTTCATCAGGAAATGGTTCGCGTCCAAGTTCCTGCACAAGCTCTCTCGATACTCGAACAATTTTATTTATAGTTTCTATCATATGTACAGGTATGCGTATGGTTCTTGATTGGTCAGCAATTGCCCTTGTTATTGCTTGACGTATCCACCAGGTGGCATAGGTACTAAACTTATATCCTCTTTTGTATTCGAATCTATCAACAGCTTTCATTAAACCTATATTGCCTTCCTGAACCAGATCAAGTAAAGAAAGACCTCTGTTAATATATCTTTTTGATATACTCACAACCAGTCGAAGGTTTGCTTTTACAAGTTCATTTTTTGCTTTCGTACACTTTTGTTCTGCTTTCTTAATCTGGCTGAGACATTGCTTAAGCTTTTGAGGTGAAATATTTATTTCCTGCCCAATTTTTTCAATCCTTTTTTTAATAAGAGCAATATGCCTTGGCCTGCCTTTCATTTTTTTCTTTTCTATATTCTTCAATTCCTTTTCTAACTTTTGAATCCGTTCCACATATTTTTTCATTCTCAAAATAATTCTTTCGGTTATTCTTCTCCCCAGATTGATTTCAGTGATTATCTTTTTAATTTCATCCCAGTATTTTTTCTTTATCTGTCGTTTTCTTGTATTTTTGTATTTTACATATACACTTTTTAATCGCTCCAATAATGCAATGACTCTTTCCCTCTGATATTCTAATTCTGTCTCAACGTCTTCCTCCTCATCTACTTCAAAAGTTATATCCTTTACAGTTGCTTTTGAAGATTTTAATGCACCGAGAGCATTTAATAATTCTTTTATTGTTCCAGGAAAAGAAAGAAGAACCTTCCCTATAGCCTCTTTTGCTTTCTCCATACGGATAGCAATTTCTTTCTCCCCATCCCTTGTTAGCAATGCCATATTCCCCATTTCTCTTAAGTAATGTCTTATTGGATTTGACGGTTCTTCATCATAAGAACTTTCAAAATCATCATCTATTGCCTCTGAGGTAACAGTGTCTACAAGGTTTTCTTCGTTTCCAGATTCTATTTCGAAAAGTTCCATATCATCAAAAATGCTTTCCTGTTTATCGTTGTTGGAAATCAATTCATTAAATTGTTTTTCTTTAGAACTTTCATCATAGTTATAAAACATTTTTACTTTGTCAGGCATATATTAACCTCACAATGTTTTTGATTTTATAAATTTCAACATTTCTTTTTTCTTATTGAGAAGTTCAGATATTGTTTTTTCGTCTCCTTTTTTTTCAGCTTCAATAAGGGATTCGGTTATTCTTTTTGACTCCTCATAAAAAAACATTCTCTTAATATAAGTAGCGTAGTCTATTAAAATTTTCTCTGCTTCGTTTTCGTCGCTTTCAGATGTATTGAAAACCGCATTAATGACATAATTTTTTAAATCTTCATTTTTGAATAGATTGATAAAGTTATATACTTCCATATGTTTTTTCTCGTCAAAATATTCAATCATCTTCGATATTATCTCTTTTATTTTCTCATCTTTAATGAACTGGATGATGCCTTTTAGTTTTAAGAATGGCAGTAGTTCAGGTCTATGTAGCAGTGCACCTATAACCTTTTTCTCGATGATACGAGTTCTGTTTTCGTCGTTTTCAAATTTTGATTCGATAACTCTATTATGAATACTATCCCAGTAGTTTTTTTCTTCAACCCCTGTAAGTTCTGACAACCGTTTAATGTAGAGACTCTTCTTCACAGGATCCTTTATGCTGCCGATATACGGCATGACAGACTTTATAAAAATAATCTTTCCCTCCATTCTATCCAGGTCATATTTTGTTTTAAAATAATCAAAGAAATAATCCAGGATTGGTTTTTTGTTCTTAATAATTTTTTGAATTTCTTTTATACCCTTTTCTCTTACAAAGCTATCAGGATCATGTCCAGACGGCAACACAACCATATTGCTATTGATATCAAGTTCAGAAAAAGGTTCAATCAATCTCAACGCGCTTTTAATACCTGCTTCATCACCATCAAGCATTAATGTAATGTTTTCTGAGTAGTTTCTTAATTTCGAGAGTTGACCTTCGGTGACAGATGTACCGAGAGTTGATACAACATTTTTTAGACCGTGTTTATAGAGCGAAATACAATCGAAATATCCTTCTACGATAAATACCTCATTATTGTCTGTAATGTATTTTTTTGTTTTATCTATCCCGAAAAGAGAAAATCTTTTTGAGAAAATAGAAGATTCAGGTGAATTTATATATTTTGGAATTCTATCCTTTTCTATTGCTCTTCCTCCAAATCCAATAACCTTTTTATTAACATCTAAGATAGGGATTGTTATTCTTCCCTGAAATATGTCGTATAGCTCACCATCTTTTGTTCTTATAATGCCAGTACTGAAATAAATATCATTTGATATTCCTGAATTTTTTAGAAAATGGCTGAGATTGTAACGTTGCCCATCACAAAAACCTATCATAAACTCTTCAATAGTTTCTTCATCAATTCCACGCTCTAAAAGGTAATCCATAGCGTGTTTCGATTTTTTTAAATTTTTGTGGTAGAATTCTGCCAATTTAGCAAGTGCATCATAAGAAGTTGACCTTTTACTTATTCCTTTATTATTAATTTCTATACCATATTGATGAGCAAGGTTTTCTATTGCTTCATTAAAATTAAGATTTTCATATTTCATTAGAAAATTGATAACATTCCCTCCTTCATGACAACCGAAGCAATAAAACATTTGTTTTTGAATACTTACTGTAAATGATGGAGATTTTTCTTTATGGAATGGACATATCCCTATAAAATCTTTTCCCGTCTTTCTTAATTTGACGTACTGTGAAATGACATCGAGAATGTTAATTCTTTGCAGTAAAGATTCAACAATTGAATTCATAGTAATTCAACAATGGTTATACCTGTATTTCTTTCGTCTTGTTTCAGGTTTTTTACATATCCTGTTCCTGAAAGATGGTTTCTTATGGCGCTCATGAGTTTACCTGTTCCTATTCCATGAAGCACTCGCACTTTTGAAATTCCCTGGACAACAGCCCTATCAATAAATCTATCAAGTTCTTTCAGGGCTTCTCCTACTCTCATTCCCATAAGGTTTATCTGAAGATCCTCTACTGGCTCTAAATCGACTTTTACTCTTCCCCCGTTACCACCAGGCTGTTTTATATCCAATTCTACTTTATCAATAAATTCTCTATTAATTTTTGTTCTTACGTTCCCGATAACCACTTCATACATGTCCGTTTCCTTATCTATATCTACCACATACCCTTTAGTACCCAGAGTTCTTACCCGTACATAGTCACCAACTGAAATCTCACCAATAGATGGGATTGCACTTTTAATAAATTTCTTCCTTAACGCAACAATACGTTCTTTACTTTTTTTAATAGACAGCCGTTCTTTTCTGGCTAATTCTTTTTCAATTTCTTTGAGCTCCTTTTCAAATGCAATTAAGCGTGCGTTAAACTTTTCTTCTAATTTTTTTATATACTCGTTTTTCTTTTCCTTTAATATGGAGAGTCTTTTTCTAAGCTCTTCTTTTAAACGAACAGTCTCTTTAAGCTCTTCATCTATTTTCCGTTTACCAGATTCCAGAGAAGTTATAAGGTCGTTCAATAAGTATTCATGTTTCCCTATATATTCATAACTTTTTTCTATAATTCCTGGTGGAAGATTCATATTTTTTGCAATATTGATTGCGTTACTATATCCAGCAATTCCATACAGTAGTTTATACATTGGTTTTATTGCATTGGAATCAAAAGCTGTAGCAACATTTATAGCAAAGGGTTTTATATGCCCATAAGCCTTTAAAAGATTTAAATGGGTTGTTACAATTACTTTGCATCCTTTTTCAATAAATCCATCTATGATGGCCATGGAAAGCGCTCCTGCTTCCTGTGGATCTGTATTGCTTCCAATTTCATCAACAAGAATAAGTTCACCACCTCTCGACACTTCAAACACATCTTTGATGGCCTGTATATGAGCGGAAAAACTACTCAATTCCATTGATATATCCTGTTCGTCCCCGATGATTGCAAATACGTTTGAAAAATAAGGGATAGCCGGTTTTTCTGATGCAGGAATAAATAAACCGCACTGCGCCATTAAGGATAAAAGGCCTATTGTTTTAAGTGCAGCAGTTTTACCTCCTGCATTTGGACCGCTGATAATCATTACCTGCTTTTCCTTTTCAAAAAAGATATCGATAGGAATAGTTCTGTTTTTCCTGGTCAATAGAATAAAAGGATTTATTGCTTTTTTTATTTCCATAGTGTTCTGCATATTGACATCAGGCTTTACACAATTAAATGCAATGCTAAAAAGTGCAAGAGCATGATAAAAATCAAGCTCTGTTATCTTTTCAAGGTTAATTTTAATCTCACCAACATGTTTTCGGATGAACGTGGTCAGGTCTTTCAGAATTTTCTTTTCTTCTTCGCTTTCTTCATTCTTAAGAATATTGAGTGTATTATTTAGTTCTACACATTCTATGGGCTCGACGAATGATGTCTTCAATGAGTGAGAATAATCATGAACTATGCCTTGCAGTATCTGATTAAAATTTGGTTTCAATGGTATTACATACCTGCCATTTCTTAAGGAGATATAAGAATCCTGAAGAATTGATTGAACTTCATTCCTTTCCATAATTTTTTCAAGTTGTTTTCGTATTCGTTCCTTTTGAATAAATAAATCAGCCCGAATCTTTGATAGCTCGTACGATGCAGAATCTTCGATAAAACTCTCATGATTGATTGTTTTAAAAATTTTTATATAAACTTGCTGCAAGGGTTTCATCTTTCCTATAGTATCTACAATAAACGATTTTTTGTTATGTGCCTTTTTTAAAAACGCCACAATCTCATCGCAAATCTTTAAAAAATGCCCTGCTGATATACACTCGTGTGTGTCAAGAATGGCATCTTCGATAGAAATCCTTTTTACCACATCACGTATGTCTGGAATTCCAGCAAGTGGAATTTTGCCATCCCATTTAATAATCTCAATCGTTGCTTCTATCCTGTCCTGTCTTTCTGTGATTTCTTCTACTGTTTGCAACGGACGTAATGTATCAATTAATTGGCTGCTGAAAGGCGTTGATATGTACTGTTTTAATAAATCGAGAAGTTTTATAAAATCGAGGTATAATAAGGTTTTGTTAATCATAGAGCGTGTTGACTACCTAAGGTGAAGATAGTCGTTTACGCACCATTTCGCTTACTATTTTTCCGTCAAGCCTTCCTGGATGTTTCTCCATAAGAAATTTAATTACTTTTCCCATCTCTTTCTGGCTTGATGCGCCAAGNNAGGCAAAAATTCATTTAAAATTTCTAATTCTTTTTCTTCTTTCTCTACAAGATCAAACCTGTTTCCTTTTTTAAAACTCTCTATGGACTCATGATGTTGTTTTATGGATGATCTGACAAGGGCATAAAACTCACTCTCGGTCAATGTTCCTATTTTTTCCACTTCTTTATTCTTTATAGAGGCCAGAAGCATTCTCAAAAGGGAAGTGCGAATTGTATCCTTTTTCTTTAAGGATTCTTTAAGATTTTCTTCAATCCGTACTTTGAAATCCATCAATAGAGACCTTTTTCTGAAATCCTTTTGAACTTTTTTAAAGCCCTTTTTTTTGCGGCCAGTATTTTTTTCTTTCTCTTGACGCTTGGTTTTTCGTAATGTTCTCTTTTTTTAATTTCAGAAAGTATTCCCGTTTTTTCGCACTGCTTTTTAAATCGTTTCAGTGCGCTTTCGAAGGATTCTCCGTCTCTTACAATAACTGCAGGCATTCATCATTCCCTCCTTCCCTCTGTAACACTATAATAAAATAAATTGCTTAATTAAAACTCAACAGAGTGTCAAAGTCAATACATTTTGCAATACAAAATAGAAAATATTATAGAACCTGATGGTACTAATGAAAAAATTATTTAATAGAATTAATGCTGTTATTTTATTAAAGAGCCGTTATCTGAAAAATATCACATGTTGAAAGGATTATTAATAATGATGGTGCTTTCTCTTTCCGGACCAGTTGAAATGATATTAATCCTTGTTTCAAGTATTTCTTCCAATCTTTTGATATATCGTTTTGCATTTTCTGGCAGATCATCATACCGCGTAATTCCTCTAAGAGAGGTTTTCCATCCAGCAAATTCTTCATAAACAGGCTCGCACTTCTCCAGGCCTTGAGAATCAACCGGTGGTCTGGTAAAAAATCTCTTGCCTATTTTATACCGGGTGCACATTTTAATTGTATCGAAAGTATCAAGAACATCGAGTTTCATAATGCATAATCCATCAACACCATTCAATTGAAGAGCCCTTTTTACGATTACCGCATCAAACCAACCACACCGTCTTGGTCTTCCCGTTGTGGAGCCAAATTCTACCCCCTTTTCTCGCATTGTTTTCCCTGATTCATCAAAAAGCTCTGTGGGAAATGGGCCTTCACCTACCCTTGTTGTGTATGCTTTACAAATGCCAAGAATATAATCGATTGATTTAGGCGGTACACCTGAACCTGATGAAATATTGCCGGCAACAGTATTTGATGAAGTAACGTATGGATATGTACCATGGTCGATGTCAAGAAATGTTCCCTGTGCACCTTCAAAAAGAATCCTTTTTTTCCTACCTATACCTGTATGAAGGTAATGTACGGTATCAGTAGCATATCTTTTCAAAAGTTTTCTATATGTACCATATGTTCTGATGATATCCCTGAATTTGAATGGTTGATCTTTGTAAAACTTTTTAATAAGAAAATTTTTCTCTTCGAGATTTTGTTTAACTTTCTCTGAGAATATCTTCTTATTGAGAAGGTCTATAACTCTAATGCCTTTTCTTCCTACTTTATCTTCGTATGCAGGGCCTATACCCCTTCCTGTAGTGCCTATCTTTTTTGTTCCCTTTGATTCTTTAAGTACATCAAGTTTTTTGTGGTAAGGCATGATAACGTGGGCCATAGTACTCAATAAGAGACGTTCATCATGCGTGATATAGCCGAGAGATTTCAGTTTCTCAATTTCCTGCCGAAATACCTCCGGATCAATGACGACACCGTTTCCAATGACACATACCTTATCTTCATGAAGAATCCCTGAAGGTATTAAATGAAGAATTATTTTCTGCCCTTTTGCAACAATAGTATGTCCTGCATTTGCACCGCCCTGAAATCGAACAATAATATCAGCATACTCACTTAGTATATCAATAATCTTTCCCTTTCCCTCATCTCCCCATTGAATGCCAACGACACCAATATTTTTCATTGCTTCACTCACTTTACCAAAAGTATTATGAACTTTTCCAAAGCAAACGGTATATTATTATACAGCTTTGTTTGAAAATCAACGTTATTCAGCAGGCAGTGCTTTAAGCTGGGCAAGTGAGAAGACAGGACCATCCTTGCAGATATATTTAGAACCTATGTTACATCTGCCACATATACCGAGACCGCACTTCATTCTTGCTTCAAGGGTGGTTATAATATGGTCATCCTTAAAATTTAACTTCTCTAAGTTCTGAAGCACAAACTTTATCATTATGGGCGGCCCGCATGTTATGGCTACGGTATTCTCAGGGGATGGAGCAACCTCATTGAGAACTGTAGGTACAAAACCTGTCCTTTTATCCCAGCCAGGATATTCGGTATCCACTGTAAGTATTAGGTTTACATCCGGTCTTTCTTCCCAATCCTTCAGGTCTTCTTTGTAACAGAGGTCAGGCGGTGTCCTGGCACCGTATATAATGGTGATATCATCGTAGTCCTTTCTGTTATCCAGCATAAATAATATGAGCGTTCGCAGTGGTGCAAGTCCAATACCACCGCCGATAAAAAGTATCTTCTTACCCTTCATCCCCTCATAGGGAAACCAGTTGCCTAAGGGTGCTCTAACACCTACTATATCACCTTCATGAAGTTCATGGAGAGCTGTTGTCACCTCACCTACCCTCATCACGCTGAACTGAAGATAATCCTTCCTTGTAGGTGGTGAATTTATGACAAAAGTGGATTCTCCCACGCCAAAGACGGAGAGTTGACCTACCTGACCTGGTTCAAAGAAAAAGGTCTTCTGTTTTTCCATGTCGTTGAAAACTACCTGAAAGGACTTTATATTGGGTGTCTCATCAATCACCTTGATTATGGTGGCCAGTTCTGGAAGATATGGATTCTCTTTTCCTGTCATTTAGCCTTTTACTCCTGACTATCTATTTCATTATTAATATCTGTATTGCTTTTACTCAGTTGTGCCACAATCTCGCTTATATCTACCGAGACAGGGCAGTACCTTATACACCTGCCGCAACCACAACAAGCGAGAACACCATAGTATCTTTCTGGATAATAGAGGAATTTGTGCCCCACTCTGTTCTTGAATCTCCTGTACTTTGTTGGTCTCGGATTATGCCCGCTTGCCTCAAGGGTAAAATGTAAGAACATGCAGGCATCCCAGTTTCTTATCCTCTCTCCTTTAAATATGGCCTGTTCATCCGTTATATTAAAGCAGTAGCATGTGGGACAGAGAAATGTGCATGCTCCACAGCTTATACACTTAGATACCGCCTTTCCCCAGAATTCGTCAGAATCGAATAGTTCCATGTTGATTGTAGGTCTGCCATCCCTGCCGAAGGGGTTTTTCATAAGTCCTGCTGCCCTTTTTTGCCTTTCAATTGCCTCTTTCTCATAAGAGGAACCATCTTTTATAAGGGGACTATTCATGAGGGACCTGCCCTTTTCAGTGACAGGCTCTATAAAATAACCGCCATCCACCTTGGTCATTAAAAGGTCTGAACCATCTTTGCCTGCTGGACTTCCACCTGTAGCCACACAGAAGCAACCTGGCGATGGGGCAGAACAGGCAATGGTAATTATGACAGTCTTTTCTCTCCTGCCTCTGTAATAAGGATCTACAATATTCTCTCCGATATATACTCTGTCAAATATGGTAAAGCCTTTTGCATCGCAGGGTCTTGCACCAAATATAACTGTTGCAGGATAATCCTCAGGTGCATCCAATCGAACAGTCACCTTTTTTGGGTCAGCAGGGTTTTTCTCATATTCAAAGGAGAATAAGTGCTCGCACTGGGGGAATATAATAGACTTGGGTGGCATGTTTGCTTGTCTTGTAAGACACAACTTCTTTTCAGGGTCAAAGGGCAAAAAGCGAACAAGGCCATCTTCAAGGTATGGAGCATATACTACACTGTCTCTGCCTAATTCTTTTAAAAACTCTTCAATCTTATCATCAGGAAGAAAGCCTTTCCCATTCATTTAAATCCCGTGCTCCTTTATATTGACCTCATCCACATTAAAGGTATACATTGGTGGTTTATCCTCAGCATTGACACCCGGTACATAACCAAAGAGTTCTTTCATGTCGAGGTTTATCTTCTTCTTTAATATGTTTACCGGTATATCCATGGGGCACACTCTCGCACATTCACCGCATTCCACGCACCTGCCGGCAAGATGCAAAGCGTGAATCATATGGAACATAAACTTTTCGTTAAGGGTCAATCTCTGGCTTATCCAGTGGGGCTCCCTTGTCTCGGCAATACAACTGTCCTGACAGACACACAGGGGGCATGCATTTCTGCATGCATAACAGCGGATACAGCGGTCGAACTCCTTCTGCCAGTAAGCAAGTCTCTCATTTAGGGATTTCCCTTCAAGTTCCTTTATAACCTGTGATACCTCTACTCCTCTATCAAAACTTACAGGTTCTCCAATTAAATAATCATATATAAGGGGCGTGGGGTATTTGCAGGTAATGCACTTATCAGGCCATACATCCTCTATCTTTAAGGTCTTTGAACCCTTCAATGTCTTTATCGTCATGCTATCGCTATTGAAGCTTACCTCCTCTACAGGTTCATATTCTATTTCCTTCAGCACCTTCCTGACACTTATGATGCCCTGACAGGGTATACCTATTATAGTTACGTTCTCCCTTGTTATGAGACCTTCCTGGAGGAACTGGATGATGGTCCTGCTGTCACAACCCTTTACAACCACCCCTACCCTGCTCTTCTTCAGGGATGGCAAATAAGTGGTAAGGTTATGGACGCATAAAGGATTCCATATGAGTCTTTCTGCATCCTCCTTCTTTCTAATAAAGAGGGGGGTTGCATGGAGTGCATCAAAGCCCATCTGGTACCCCATGACCAGTTCCACATCCTTTAATGTATCAAGGACCGTCTCCTTTAATTTCTCAACTGTCAACTCTGTTTTTCCTCCTTAAGGTTTAATGGACCAAGTTCATGTATTCTCTTAACAAAGGCTGTGACGGTCTGCTGCCACCTCTGTCCTTCTGAGGCAGATATCCATGTGTAGTGGAACCTCTTATCGTCTATTCCGAGAAAAGGCAGAAGCCTCTTTAACATCTCAAGCCTTCTTCTTGCATAGAAATTACCATCCGAATAGTGACAATCCCTTGGATGACAGCCTGATACCAGTACACCATCTGCACCATTTAGAAGGGCCTTTACAACAAAGAGGGGGTCAATCCTGCCTGAACATGGTACCCTTATTATACGGAGGTCTGGAGGTTGTTTAAAACGGCTCACACCTGCTGTGTCCGCCCCTCCATAGGAACACCAGTTACAGAGAAAACCTACTATCTTTAACTCCTTAGGGGCTATATCAGACATAAGGCATTAACCTCCGCAAGGATCTGGTTGTCTGTAAAGTGCTGTAGCTGTATTGCGCCACACGGACATGTGGAAGTACATACACCGCAACCAGCACAGACCGTCTCGATTACATCTGCAACCACCCTGCCATCACGTAGTTCTTTTTCCTTTATAGCACCGAATGGACAGGTCTTCACACACTTCAAGCAACCCACACATGCATTTATATTCACCCTTGCTACCGCAGGGTCTGATTCAAGGGTCTCCCCTGAAAAGAGAGCAAGAATCTTACTTGCTGCCGCACTTCCCTGACCAACAGAGGCTGGTATATCCTTTGGTCCCTGACATGCGCCGGCAAGAAAGACACCGGATGTATTGGTCTCTACCGGCCTTAGCTTTGGATGGCTTTCCACATAGAAACCAAAGGTGTCATAGGAGATATGCAACTTTTCTGCCATATATGCTGCATCTTTATTGGAAATGACAGCCGTTGCCAGGACCACCAGGTCTGCCTCTATCTCGACCTGGGTGCCAAGCAGCGTATCGGCCCCTCTCACCACCAGCTTTTTACCTTTCGGGTATATCCTTGAGACCCTGCCTCTTATATAGTGAACACCATATTCCTCCTGTGCCCTCCTTGTAAACTCGTCATAGCCTTTTCCAGGTGACCTGATATCCATATAAAAGACATATGACTGGGAGTCGGATATATGGTCCTTTGTGAGTATGGCCTGTTTTGCAATATACATACAGCAGAAATTAGAACAATATGGTATGCCAATGGACTTATCCCTTGAACCTGCACAGGAGACAAAAACAATGGTCTTCGGTTCTTCGTGGTCCGAAGGCCTTTCGATGTGGCCTGCCGTAGGCCCTGATGCATTTAGCAGTCTCTCATACTGAATACCTGATATTACATCAGGGTAACGGCCTCCACCATACTCTGGAAGCATATCCATATCAATAAGGCTGTAACCCGTTGCAACTATAATTGCACCCACCTCTTCTGTAATTATCTCGTCCTTCATCTCATAATCAATAGCTTTTGTGGGACATATCTTTGCACATACACCACACTTGCCTTTCGTAAACTGGCGGCAGTAGTTCGGGTCTATCTTTGCCTTCTTGGGTATTGCCTGGGGGAATGGTATGTTTATGGCTTTTGTGGGTGCCACGCCAAAATTAAAGTAATCATAGGCATTTTTAGACGGACATTTCTCCATACATGCACCGCATCCCGTACACTTTGACCAATCAACATAAGTGGCTTTCTTTCTTATCTTTACCTGGTAGTTACCCACATAGCCCTTAATCTCGTCTATCTCTGAATAAGCATAAAGCTTTATCTTTTCATGCTGGGCTACATCTACCATCTTGGGTCCGAGGATACAGATGGAACAATCTATAGTGGGAAAGGTCTTATCTAACCTGGCCATCATACCGCCTATGCTCTGACTTTTTTCCACAATGACTACCTCAAGTCCACCGTCCGCACAGTCAAGGGCTGCCTGCATACCCGCCACACCACCACCCATTACAAGCACCCTCTTGTTTATCTTGAAAGATGAGGAGAATAGTGGCCTGTTCTGCATAACCTTTGCCACAGCCATCCTGACCACATCTATGGCCTTTCTGGTGTTAAATTCTTTGTCTTCACCCACCCAGGATATGTGCTCTCTTATATTTGCCATCTCGAAGAAATAGCGATTTAGCCCTGCCTTTTCCACGGTCCTCCTGAATGTCATCTCGTGCATCCTGGGAGAGCAGGCAGCCACAACTACCCTGTCAAGCCCTTCTCTCTTTATAGCCTCTTTTATCTCTTCCTGACCTGGCTCTGAACAGGTATACATGTATGTGGTGGCATAGACAACCCCTGGAATTTTCCTTGTCTCTTCCGCCACCCTTGCCACATCTATCGTGCCTGCTATATTGTTTCCGCAATGGCATATAAATACGCCTACACGCATCTTATCTACTCTCTCCTATGTCTCTTCTTCAATCTTTTCTATATTCTTTTTTTCTTTCTTCTTTGCTTTTGATGCTTCTGCCTCTCTTGCCTTCATCTCATTCCACTGACTTAAGGTGATCCTGGAACTTATAAGGCTATCAGGATTGACTACAAGTTTATCTATTACCATCTCTTCAGGTGAATATCCATAGGCAAGCCCCATGATCTGGGAAAAGTAGAGGACAGGTATGTTAAAAGAAGTGTTCTTCCTGATATTTACCTGCTGTTGCCTTAGATCAAGGTTCTGCTGGCACAAAGGGCATGCTACAGCCACGCAATTTGCACCACAATCTACGGCCATAGAAAGTATCTTGTAGGTTAGTTCGTTTACCATATCCCTTTTTGGCACACCATACGCTGCTCCACAGCACTCCACCTTGAAGGCAAAGTCGCATACCTCAACGCCTATGGCAGTAAATATCTTATCCATGGAGAGAGGGTTTTCAGGATCATCAAACTGAGCTATCTCTGGCGGTCTATTCAGGATACAGCCATAATACGGTGCAACCTTCAAATCTGGCATCACATGGGTAACCCTTTCTTTGACCTTTTCCAAACCGATATCTTCTATAATTATCTGGAGTGCAGACTTTGATTGAACATTTAGGTTATAAGGCTCATCAAGGAGGCTGTTTACCTCATCCTTGAACCTTATGTCTTCCTTCATTCTGTGGTGGGCCTTCTTAAAAGCCATCATACAGGATGGACAGGGAGTTATAACAGTATTGAAGCCCATCTTTTCGATAATGGTAAGGTTTCTCGCAGCAAGGGCTGCGGCAAGGAGATGGTCCACCGTATGTGCTGGTGTTGAGCCGCAACAACTCCAGTCCTCTGGTTCACTCAATCTTATTCCAAGCGCCTCCATCACCCGCCTTACGGATATATCATACTCTACTGCGGTACCTTCAAGGGAACAGCCCGAATAATAGGCATACTCTCTATCTGCCATCTCTTCTTGTCCTGTCTTTAAACCTTTCAAATATCTTTGATACTTTATCTCTTCCCTTTATCTTTTTGGGCAGGAAATGTATCTTTCCCTTTGTGAGCACCTTTGGTCCCAGGTCTGCATCGGTCATTATATGGCCTGATTTTATGTTATATCCAAGGAGAAGACCAAGTTCATATATCCTGCCATACTTTGCCATGGAGCTTAAAAACTCATCGTAAAACAGTTTTATGTCCTTTTCTGATACCCTGTTCTCCCTTCTTGCTATTATTCGCAAGGTGTCCATGATATGGGCAACATCTATCTGACACGGACATCTGGTTGTGCAGGTTTCGCAGGTGGCACAGACCCATATAGCCCTTGAATTAAGTATTATATCTTTCTGGCCTGTCTGAAGAAGGCGCATGATTTGACTTACCGGATAATCAAAAAAGGTTGTATAAGGACATCCTGCAGTGCAGTTACCGCATTGATAACAGAGGTATGGATTCTCACCGCTCTCTTTTTTTACAAGCTCAATAAAATTTCTGTCAATAATTGTGAGATTAATGGCATCCATTTATAATTTCTATCTTACAATAAATTTCTTTTTATTATCATCTCCTCAATTCAGTTGTCAACTATATATTGAATTAATCTGGAATTTCCTGAATTTGTTTCTATCCGGTTTCTTCCCAAAAGGGAAAACTTAATTGGAACTCGGGTCTCTTTGCCCTTTGAATGTGATAAATGCCAGTCCTGTCAGAAAAGAGGTGGTTTTTAAATATACTGCCGCAAAGTAGGCAACAGCAAGGATGAGCACCACCATGTTTCGTATGGCCGTGTAATGGCATACCCTGATATTCTCTACATTGTAGCACTGTTTAATATAGCGGAACGACCCACCGCATTTCCATGAAGGCACACAGGAAGAGCATTGTAGAAGATCGTGGTTTTCTGTTTCTCCCCTTTTTCATATTTGATGATGACTGGTTCATGAGGATAGGACAATGCGCCAGCTATATCATGGCAGTTCTTCCTGATCCCTTTATAGACAAGGTTCCTGGTTTTCGCAAGACGGGTAACAAACCGTTTTCCTTCTCCAAGGAACTTGTTGTACAAGCTTACCCCTGTCTCCTCCCCGGTCTATAGCGTAAATGCCTTTGTTGCCGATATGACTGCTCACAGCATCAATCACCCTGAAGAGTTGATGGTTTTCACTCATATAAGTCCTTTGACTTTTGGGAATATGTTTCCAGATAGAGGGGAATGACCGTTTTGTGCTTCATATCTGTGGCTACTGCTTTTCGGTCAGCCAGTATCCTTTTCCTATCTCATGCCCACTTTCATCGTGGATGGTACAAAAACACCTCATCTTTGAAGCATATCGCTTTCGTATATCGCCGGGATCAATGGCAATGACTATATAACACCTTCATGCTGCTTGAGATGGCATATCTCGTTATTGAACTTTGCCCTACAGGTTTTTAGAGACAGGAGGGTTCTGTTCTGAAAGCTGTGATGAGAAGAAGAAGCCCAGTATGCCATTTATAAGTTCAGGAACATATCTTAATTACTTATCTCCTTTAAAATATGAAAGAAGATACAGGTTAGCCAACTGTGTGTCCATGAACACGGGGGAAGATCACCAGTAAATCTTCACCGAGTTTTTTCACAAAAGCTTCTATTTTGAACTTATCTTTTTCTCTGGTAATATCATTGTATATTTCTTTCATACGAGTAGAGAGAAATTTAATTATGTCTTTTTTCCTGTATCATCCTGAGAAGTATTTCCACAGCCCTTTTAGCAAATGCCGGTTCGCTTATATGTACATCTATCTCTTCAATCGGGATATCAGGTTTTAAAATCTCTCTTAATGTATTAACGAAAACCTGGTCAACTTCAGGAGCAAATAATTCCATACCTAACTTATCAGCTTCAGACCATCCTTTCTTTGGAATTAAGACATATGTATATCCTTTAGACCTGTTAAGCCTCTCGCCAATAATCTGAGCAATCATTTTCATTTCATCTTTTTCCATACGAACACAGAATCTAATGTCATGGGTATATATCCTTCTTCCTTTCAGAGAATCTGGCATAGGATAAAAAGGACTGAATACCGCATTATCTAAGCCGCCAGGTGCAAATACAACAGGTATACCTTTCTCGCATGCTGTTGAAAAACGCTGTGGACCAATTCCTTTACAGTATCCTCCAAAAAGTTCATCTGCAATCTCATGGAGAGTCAGATCAAGGACTCCGGCAATTAATCCCTCAGCAATCATTTCTTCCATAGCCATACCGCCACATCCGTTGGCGTGAAAGCTAATCATTTCATATCCTTTTTCTTTAAGCAATGGTTCTGCATTAAGGGCACATGCTGAATTAATTCCATAGGCGGTTATAGCCACCATGGGTTTACCCTTTTTTATAGCACTACCTGTTTCTATCATTCCGCACACTGCATGAGCTGCCTGTGCAAGTATGAGGCTTATAAACTCGTTGAAACCAAGAAGGTCTGCAACTGAATGAAACATTACAATATCTTTAGTGCCAATATATTCCCTTATATCCCTTGATGCTACCGTGGAAACAAGAACCTTGGGAAATCCAAAAGGTAGAGAACGCATAATAAAAGAGGCTATGGCTGTGCCTGTCCCTCCTCCCATTCCAAAGGCTCCATCCAATTTCCCTTCTCTTAGAAGACGTTGTGCGATAAGAGCACCACCCTCCTGAATAACCTTCACTGCTGCTGGGCGATCCCTTTTTGCAATAATCTGGTCAAGATTGTATCCCGCAGCCTCTGCCAGTTCATATCGTGTAATATCAGGCGTTGTCTGGGCACTATGGAGAATTCCTACATCCATTAAGATAGGTTGAATACCATAATGTTCTACGCAATCCTTTACATATGCAGCTTCCCTGCCTTTTGTATCAAGGGTTGTTATAATAAGCAAACTTTTTTTCTTTTTCATAAAAACTTCCATGTTCAGTATAGGTTAAGAATATAAAAAAAGCTCCTACCTAATCTTGGTAGGGGTAAGAGCTTTTTCAAACAACATTTCCAATCCAGTTTTTTTACCAAGAACAGATTCCCCCCTTTTTTTGCCCCATACAGTCTCTGGACGTGCCTGTACAAGAAAGATGTTTTCAGGAAACGGTAGACTTTTCGAGATGGCCCACTCTACATCCTGCGGGCATCCAAAATGTTCTTCAACCATCTTTGCAAGCTTTGCAAGTTCTATAACTTCTCTATCTTCAAGACACTGAACCTTCTTTTTATCAGAAGGCAGTTCTATATATTCCATCTCTTTGGTTTTCGGGTTATAGACAAATTCACTTCCTTTGTCTGAAATTACCTTCTCTTCAATTATCATGGTAACCTTATCAACTAAATATGTATCAGGTGTCACATTTCCGGAAACAACAGCTTCACCAAAACCGAAACTTCCTTCTATTGCTACTTTCGATACATCTCCATTAACAGGGTTCAAAGTAAACATCACCCCTGCAGCCTTTGAATCTACCATTGTCAGAACAGCCACGCCAATAGGGTCATAATGTAGTGGTAAATTGAGCCTTGCTCTTGCTATCAGAGAGCGTGCATTGAAAGTACTTGACCATACACGTATTACATTGAAAACGACATCATCTGCACCACTCACGTTCAAATAAGTCTCATACTGGCCCGGATGACTTGCTGGTCCAGCAGAACGGGTAGCCACATATATATCCTTACGTCCTGCAATTTTACACAAATTTTCGTAGTAACTTCTTACAGTACCCTCCATATCAGAAGGCATTTTTATACTTTCAACAATTTCTCTTATATCCTGGGATGCTTTTTCATATTTCAGTGTATCTGCTAAATCATTTGGATCAGCCTTAAAATTTTCCAAATACTTCAAAATATGTTTTGTAGCATCTGTTTCATTCATAAATCTATTATATGCTTCAACACTTAAGGCGTAGCCGGGTGGCACATGAAAACCTGCTTTTGTTAGTTCTCCAAGGTTGGCACATTTTTTTCCAACAATATCATTGTGTTCCTGTCCAACTTCGTTTAACCAGTATATCCATTTTCTTGCCATACTAGTTCCCCCTTTACATTTTATAATAAAGTCTGGGAACACGGTCACTATATAACGACCGTGTTCCCTTTTTTGAGTTCTGAATTTAACCTTTTGTATTGGTTTTTAAATCTTACCTAATTTTACTCCTTTTGTGGTTTCGGCTCAGTCAAAGGCCAGAAGTTAAAAAACCCTGTGTAAATAGCAATTACAGGAAAGGTGAAACCAAGCATGGCGGTTGCAATCCAGAGTTCCTGCACATAATCGGGAGGCCCGCTGGGTAGAACACCGGCAATGAGAATACTGAACCACAGATAGAGATGGTACATCACGATTGCGAGAATTATACTAATGATAATCAGGATTATCCCTTTACCAGGTTGTTTTACAGTCTGTACAGGAGAGGTCTGCATCAGAAGAAGCATTATGAACTCTCCAAAAATCAGACAGATGGAAACCTTAAGGGTATATACGAACACATCCATTCCCATGTTATTAACGAAAAACCATTGAATCAATAATGAGACTATAATAACCACAATACTTACCACAATACCCCAGACGGGTTGTTTGCCAAATGTAGGGGCCTTTGGCGGAATCAAGCTTAATGGCCAGAAATCGAGTTCTACCCATGCCAGGATGACGGCAAGGGCAGTAAGAAAAAAGGCCAGGCTCGAAAAGGCATTGAAAGCTCCACTTGGAGGCATAAAAGCAGCATAGAAGGGTGCGCCTTTCATAAAGTCGAAATTGAATAACGCTTTCCAGAGGATATAAGCTACTGCATAAGAGATAATGACTGTACCAAAGCCTACAAAAGCAGGGTGGTCACCCTTTATACCTGAGGCTGGCCAGCATCCCCAGACGACCACACACCAGAATGTCATAATAACAGTCATAATAGTAAAGAATATGAGAGGCGGTGTGGGAGGTACTACAAAAGCCCCCACTGTTTTAATCGACCAACCAGCTACAAGCGCTCCTACAAGCATATTGATAAAGAGAAGATACGCACCTTTCAATGGTTGTGTCAGACTTGTTGCAGGAGCCGGGTAGTTTGCTTGCCAGACCATTCCAATTATTATTGAGAACGGTATGAGACACATAGCAATTTCACCTGCCCAGGGTATGAATGTCCCTGCTTTAAACCAGACGATTATACCAAAGGCAATGAAAAAAACAACCACTGTGCCTAAAATCCCTAATAGAGGCTGTTTGATTTCACCTTTTTGATTCATATTATATCCCTCCTTTTTAGTACTTTTGATGGTATTTAATGCCGGTACCATCAAAAACAACAATATAATTGTGAATATCTTTTTTCTTTCACCTCTACTCTTTATAAACCGGGGACGACAAGGTTTTAATGTTTATTGTGCCCCGATAAGCAAACTGTATATCTTAAGCCTCTGCCCTTTTTATTATCGTTACAACACCAGAAGTGCCATCAACTTTTAATATATCACCTGTCTTAATCATCGAAGTTGCAACACCGGTACCTGTTACAGAAGGCAATCCATATTCCCTCGAAACTATTGAAGCATGACATGTAAGTCCTCCAATGTCTGTTACGGCAGCTTTTATTTGTGTAAATACTGGTGCCCATGAAGGATTTGTAGATGGACAAACAAGAATTTCACCTGGTTTGACTTCCACAATATCTTTGGAGAACTTTATTACTCTTGCAGGTCCTTCAGCAACTCCAGCTGATGATGCAAATCCTTTTATCTCTTTTGCAGATAAATCAGCACCCTTCAGCCATTCTTCAACCTTTTCACTGGTTATACCCCAGAGCATAACGGTAAATGGTTCTGATACCTCTTTTGGCGGGATTCCAAGTCCAGGTATAGGCACCCATTCTCTTGCGGCATTAAGAATCTTTTCCCTCTTTTCTGCTTTCTCCATCCAGTATTTACTTCTTGGAGGTGCATTTACACCCACTGCCCATGAGCTTACCATATCTTCAAGAAGGATGGGCACTTCGAATCTGTTAAAAAGAAAGATATCATCCGTTTTCTTCAATGTGTTTGATTTTACCAGCAGATTTCCAAATTTCCTTACTTTCTCAAACCATATCGTATGTAACCAGTTTTCTACCCAGAAGATATGGTTTTCTGTAAACTGGTAAATTGTCCTTACAGCATTATAGGCATCTTCGAAAGACTTTCTATCATCCTCTACCTTTATAAGTTTTTTATACTCCTCCACAACCTTTTCCCTTTTTTTCGTTATCTCATCGAGTGACCTTTCAATCGTTTCGCCTTTTTCAAGCCTTTCAATGTAACCTTTTATATAACTGAAAGGTACATCCATTTTAGTTACCCAGCTTCCTTCATGGTAGAACCAACCGCTTCCACATGATACATAGAACCATGGATCCTTGATCTTCTCAATTTCATCAAGCCATGCCCTGCCAGCCTCTATGCTTTTTAATTCCTTTATCTTTTCTTCAGCAGATATGTTCTTTTTGAGTATGTCCCTAACAGAAGGTTGGGCTATGGCCAGTCTACTCAACCTGCAAAGTTCTTGCTCTGGTCTGAACATAGCTGCATCAATACCGGCAACCATTCCCATGACTGTACTTTCTTTTATACCAGGAAATAATTTTCTGGCTGTATCCACAAACGTCAGGTAGGCAAGGTAAGCAAGATTCAGGTACTCGAAATGATACTGCCATGCTAAAAACACTTGGTTTACCAATGTATTAAAGGTCGATATAACTTCGTACGCTTGGGTATAACCTTTAATTACAGGAAAAATATCCTCATCAGGTACATACTTTACAAGTTCTTCTGGAATTTTTAAATTTTGCATTTCTTTTCCAAGTGCTTTGAACTTTTCAATCCATTTATCCCACAGCATATTATAGTTTTGGAGGACATAAGGTAATCTCTTCCCAAAAATTTCTGCTTTTTCTTTAATAATCTCTTGTGGCGGAGGTTCGACAGCTGATATATACATGTAGCAGCCTAACATCCTCTGCTGAACACCCTGTGCTGGTGGGATGCAGAAAACTCTCGTATTGTACTGGGAAAGGGATATCTGCCAAGCCTCATTGAATATGTCGTCAAGGGGATACAAAGCTTCAGGATCGTGGATTTTGTCCTGATACCAGAAGTGCCTCTTTTCCCAGTCTTCTCTATCCTTGCTAAATAAACGATGGGGCGGATACATCTCTTCCCATCCTTCCATCTCCGGTGGTAATTTTACTTCTTCTGCGTAAGGAAACTTTTTTACTTCTCCCATAATAATAAACCCCCTTTATAATATTTTTTTAAATAAAATATCACCTCCCTCTCTTTTTTTATTTTCCTTAATACTGTAGTAGTATAAGGAAACTTCCTACTCCTTTCCCTTCTCCTTCTCTTTTAATGCATGGTATATACGTTCAGCCGTAACCGGCAACTCTTTGATTCTAACACCTGTTGCATCATAGATAGCATTCAAGATTGCAGGAATTGTAGGCATAATAGCGCCTTCTCCTACTTCTTTTGCACCAAAAGGGCCATTCGGTTCATTACTTTCAATAATAATGGTATTTACATTTGGCATATCAAGAGCTGTGGGTATTCTATATTCACCAAGTGTGGGGTTTTCAATTTTACCTTTTTTATCAAATTTTACTTCTTCGAAAAGAGCTTCCCCAAGCCCCATTGATAAAGAACCCTGCATCTGTCCTTCCACATTCATACGATTGATTGCAAGGCCACAGTCATGGGCATCAGTCATATTATCCACAGTTACTTCTCCTGTTTCCATATCCACTGTCACTTCAACTATCTGAGCCGAGCATCCATATGCTGGAGATGTCCCTACCGCTGCTCCTTTGTATTTTCCTCCCAGTTCTCCTGGTTTATATGCTCCACTGCCTACAATGACGCCCTTCTCTAAATAAGCAATCCTTGCTGCTTCCTGAAAGGTTAATTGAGATTCTGTTGGGAATTTTGCCCAGCCTCTATGTTCTTTTATATAGCTGGCCTTAAGCGATGAACAATCAACAGGTCCTTTTTTGAAGATTATTAAACCATCTTTTATATCCATATCCTCTAAAGGAGTATTTAATTTTTTTGAAAGAACCTCTAAAACCTGCTGCTTAACATTCTCTGCTGCCTGTTTTACTGCATGGCCTGACATAAGGGTTTGACGTGAAGAATATGCACCAAGATCTACACCAAAGTCTGTATTACCTGAATGTATTTTCACATCTTCAAATCTTACACCCAGTGCTTCTGCAGCTATCATTGAAAGTATTGTATCAGATCCCTGGCCTATTTCTGCAGCAGCAGTAAAAAGATCCACTGTTCCACCATCTTCAGAAAGTTTTATCATGGCTGTTGAGTGAAAAGTTTCCGAACGATAAATAGGGTATCCTGCCCCTGAAACAAAGAAACCACATGCGACTCCAATGCCCTTTCCTTTTGGAAGTTTGCCTTTTTTACGGACCCATCCTGAACCATCCCTGACTGCTTCAAGAGATTCTCTCATACCAAGACTGCTCATATTTAAATCATTACAGGTTACATCACCTCTCTGCATAATATTTTTTAAACGAAACTCAATTGGATCCATACCAAGCTCTTCTGCAATAATGTCAAGCTGCTGCTCCCATGCGGCTCGTGCTACAACACCACCATGTCCTCTCTGTGCACCGCAGGCAGGCTTATTTGTATATACCCTGTAGCCATCATACTTCATATTTGCAAGTTTATACGGGCCTCCAAGAAGTGAGCCTGCATAATAGACAGTAGCAATACCAAAGCTTGCATAAGCCCCTCCGTCAAGATAACAGGTATTTTTCAGTGCTACTATAGTCCCATCCTTTTTAACGCCTGTAGTTAGTTCATGGTAAAACTGGTGACGACCACGAGAATGCAAGAAAACCTGTTCCCTGGTAAATCCCATCTTTACAGGTCTTCCTGTTCTTTTGGAAAGTAAACAGGCACTCAGTTCAATGGAATTTGCAGCTGCCTTGGGACCAAAACCGCCACCCACATAAGGCTGTACCACTCTTATCTTCCCGATAGGTATGTTAAGAACCATGGCAACGGTTCGCTGCACATAATGGGGACTCTGTGTTGATGTATACAGAGTAAGGTTTTCATTTAAATCATAGACAGCAATGCATGCCTGGGGTTCAAGAAAGGCTCCATCCTGTTTCTTATTTACAAATTTATCTGTCCTTATATAGTCTGATTGTTTGAACCCCTCTTCTACATTTCCAAATTCCTGGTGAACCTCTGCGCATATATTATTGGGAAAATCATCATGTATGGCAGGTGCTCCTTCTTTGATTGCATCGAAAACATTTAATATTACAGGCAATGGTTCATAATCGACTTTTATCAGAGATACTGCTTCAAGAGCAGTCTCAATGTCAACGGCTGCTACCGCCGCTATTTCATCTCCTATGTATCGTACCTTTTTATCGCAGAATAATGTTTCATCATACCGTGCAGGACTCACGCCATATTTGATAAGACCAGCTTCCTTTGCCGTGATGATATCCTTTACACCTACAAGCCTCTTAGTTTTTGATATATCAATATTGAGAATTTTAGCATGGGCAAAAGGACTCTGTAAGAGTGCACCATATAGCATATTTGGCATCGAAAGATCAGCGGCGTATTGTGCATCTCCTGTAACTTTTGCATGTGCATCAATCCTTGGAAGTCTTGTATTAATAACACTGAATTGTTTCATAGTCTGGTATCCTCCTTTTACTTCTTCATTTTTTGAGATGCATCCATGATGGCTTCAACAATTTTCTGGTATCCTGTGCATCTGCAGAGATTACCCGATATTGCTTCCCGTATCTCAAGTTCTGATGGTTTAGGTTTTTTGTCAAGGAGGCTTTTCGCTGAAATAATCATTCCAGAGGTACAGAAACCACACTGAATTGCCCCATGTTCGACAAAGGCTTGCTGAACAGGGTGAAGTTTCTCTCTTTCTGCTATTCCCTCAATCGTCGTAATATCACTACCATTCGCCTGGACTGCCAATACAAGGCATGAATTCACAGGTCTCCCATCCATAATTACAGCACAGGCACCACAATCTCCTATACCGCAACCTTCTTTTGTTCCGGTAAGATTTAAGTCTTCTCTTAGCACCTGGGTAAGAGTTCTATTTGGTGCCACCGCAATTTCATAGACTTTATTATTTACAGTGAGTATTATAATTTGTTTCATTATCCCCTCTTTTCCTATTTTCTTTATTGTTTTTTACCTTTTTTCGCTTCTTTCCAAGCAAACGATAAAGTTCTTCTTGTCAGTATTTCGACCATAGCCTGTCTATAATCAACTCCACCACGTATATCTGTAATAGGTTTACAATCATTCATTGCCAGAGAAGCTGCTTCCTCAAAAAGTTTTGCACTCGGTTTTTCACCAATCAGCACTTCTTCTGCTGATTTTGCATGAACTGCTTTTGGTGCCACTGCACTAAGAACGATTTTTGCATCTTTTATTACACCATCCGGTTTGTTGAGAGTGATTTTTGATGCCACAGCAACAATAGCTATTTCAAGGGCCTTTCTGTGACCTAACTTTATATAATGACCGCCAGTATAAGATGGGGTTTCAGGTATGATTACCCTTGTTAATATTTCATCAGGTTTTATAACTGTTGCTCCAGGTCCTATAAAAAAATCATCAAGAGCTACTTCCCTTTCGCTACGCCTGCTTTTCAATTTTACTTTTGCTCCAAGGGCCATAAGGACAGGAGGAAGATCAGCTGCCGGTCGTGCGGTAACAATATTCCCGCCAATGGTTGCCCTGTTTCTTACCAGAGGTGAGCCAAGAACTTTAGCTGCGCTTGCCAGTATGGAAAACCTTTTTCTAATTAAGTCAAACTCTGCAAGTTTTGCAATAATAAGATGGGAGCCTATAGTTATACTCTTGTTCATCCTTTCAACTTCAGATAATCTTGAAATTCTTCCAAGACTTACAAGTACTTTAGGAGAAATTAAGCCTTTTTTCATATTTACAAGAATATCCGTACCACCTGCGATAATTTTTGCTTTAGACCCTGTTTCTGAAAGTAATCTGCATGCTTCTGTAAGTTCTTTTGGTTCATAATAATCAAATTTAGGTAATAAAAGCATTAATATCCTCCTTTTGTAAGGTCAATTACCAGAAAATAGTCTATTTAAAAAGTTCATAACATGCATTCATAATGGATTCCGCAAAGAGCGGTTCCTCCATGTTTGCTTCGATCTCTATGATATCAATCCCTTCTTTAATATATTTTCTTAATTCCTCTATGAATATTCTATCCTCTTTAGGATCGTAGGTCAGTGAGCCTGGTGTATCCACTGATGACCACCCTTTTGTTGGTATTACTATCTTTACCGGGGCCGTTGATATATTTATTTTTTGAGCAAATACCTGTGCTGCCCTTTTCAGCTCATCAGGTGATGCTCTTAACCAGGTACGAAATCTATCAAGGTCGTATTTTCTACGTGATTTATGGTCATCTGTATATTTAGATTTTGGGGGAGTAATATGATTGACTCCACAGGTTGAAATGACCTGTGGAATACCTGCCCTGGAGGCAGCCTCAAGACGATAGGGTCCAGCATCTCTCATACCACCAACAAGATGTTCTATAACACCTCCCGGAGCTAAATCTATTACCCCATCAAAAAAGCCCTGCGAGATCATAATTTCCATAGCACGGTCTCCGATGCCTGCTGCTGAAAAGCCTGTTACCTGATAACCTTTTGACTCAAGATGTGTTCTTACAGAACTTGCGCATTTCTCACAAGGTCCTAACATGGTAATGGCAATGGCTTTATTTTTTTTCCTGTCTCTGGTTGTATTAATTGAGGGAGCATCGACCATACTGCATATAGCATAGGCCCCTCTATCAATGACATTTTTTAAAACATCACTCAAGCCTGATATCTCAACTACTGAATGAAACAATGCAATATCGCCAATATCAATATAGCGTGTGGACATGCCTGGTAGGGCAGCGGTGGATGATATCATAAGTTTTGGAACACCAAAAGGAAGTGCTCTCATCACATCAGTCGCCATCAGTGAACCTGTTGAACCGCCTATACCTATTATTCCATGAAGCTTTCCGTTCTTCCAAATATCAAGAGCAATATTGATTGCACCTTTTGTCATTATGGCAGTATTCTTTGCTCTTTCTTGAGAGGTAAGAATTTCATCATATTTGCTACCACCTGCCATAGCTACTTTATAGGCTGGAATATCACCTTCTAAAACTTCTCCTTTTCTCATTGAAATATCAATAATAACAGCATGTTTTCCTAATTCGTTAATCTTATTCTTTAAATAAATTGTCTCCCCCCTCTTTGTATCAAGGGTAGAGATAACAAGAATTGTTTTCATTATCTTATTCCAGCTACCTTCTTTTCGAGCTCAGTTTTTAAAACCTTTTTATCCACCTTGCCGGAATCACCTACAATGGGTAAAGCATCGACAATTTCGAGCCGTTCGGGGAATTTGAAGGTAGCCAGTTTTTTTGATTTGAGAAAATCAATCATTTCTTCTTTAGTAAATGTCATACCAGATTTCAGGACAACAAACGCACATGCCCTTTCACCCATTTCTTTATCAGGATATCCGATGATTGCAACATTTGCTATTTTTGGATGTTCGTTCAGTATACCTTCTATTTCAGCTGGATAAATATTCTGCCCCCCTCTTATAATCATATCTTTAGCCCTGCCCATAATCCATAAATAACCACCTTCTGATTTTACAATATCACCTGTTGTTGTCCAGCCATCCTTGTCAAAAACAGGTGCAGTGGCTTCAGGATCCCTGTAATATCCAGCCGGTGAGTGGGGTCCTCGAAACCATAATTGTCCAGGCTCACCTTCTGGTACTTCTTTTCCTTTTTCGTCAAGGAGTTTAACTTTATTTCCTGGAAGCACCTTTCCAACAGTCCTTCTTCTTATCTCCCCTGGATCATCTATGGTGCAACCTGCAACAGACCCTACATCCTGGGTACCGAGGTCGCTTGTAATGATTGCTTTGTATCTTCTTTCTACTTCCTCTGCAACTTGTGGTGGAAGATAACCACCAGCAGACCTTATAAATCGTAAAGAACTCAGGTCATATTTTGTCTCATCAACCTCAAGCATTCTGACAAGATGGGTAGGAACAACACCGATAGCTGTTGCCTTTTCTTTTTCAATAAGCTTTAAAGCGCCTTCGGGATCAAACTCTTCCATCATCACTACTTTTGCTCCAACAAGAGGTGATGCAAAATAGGTAAGTGTTCCCGCAGCCCCTCCTGCATGAGGTGCAATTGCTACTGTAATATCATCTTTTGTAAGTTTCCATATATTAACCCTTGCCTTTGATGTGCATATCCTTGGTGCGATAGGCCATTCAACCACTTTAGGTAGTCCGGTTGTACCAGTTGTGCTTGTAAGAAGACCAACATCATAATATGAATTGAACCTTCGTTTATCGATTTCAGCATATTTCGATTCGTCAATGTTCTGGTTTGCTAATTTTATGAGCGAAAAAGAACCTTCAGGTGCGCCATCAGGAACCTCTTCTTCAAAAAGGAAAAAATATTTCAGATATGGAGAAGTCTTCTTTAATTCCTTATACATATCAAGATAATTGAATTTTCTATATATATGGGGGATTGCAACAGCTGTGGCTTCTGTTCGTTCGACCATGTATGTTAATTCTTTCTCACGAAGATAAGGATAAACTGTCAACGATATAAGGCCTGCTCGTTCAGCTGCTATGCGTGCAATAAAACCGTATACACTGTTAGGGGCCTGAATTATTATACGTGCATCTTTAGGAATTCCCATGCTGCTCCAGGCATATGCAAGATTATTGAGAAGCCTCCATGCTTCCTTCCATTTTACTCTATATTTGGAATCCACAAGCGCTTCACGGTCACCATATTTTTCTGCATTTCTTTTCCAGAAATCAGAAAAGATTTCATCAGTCCAGTAGCCATCCCTCTTAAATTCATTTATTATCTCATCGGAATATCTTATTGGCCTCATGTTTTACCTCCCCTTGTTTCAGAAAATGGTTTTTTTAACTATCCAATCCGTATTCTTTCCAGCGGGCTTGAACTTTCTTTACCATTTCTTCGTCTAGGAAAATCTCCTCGGGTTTTCTTGTCCATTCATATGGGATTGTAGCGTCCATAATGATTCTCGATACAATGTCCCTTGCCTCAATTGGTAAAGCTGGATCAAGGGGTGTGGATCTTCCGCGTTTTATAATCTCTGTTGAGCGGTATGGATCGTAGCGCATTGAAAGCGACCAGAGAACTTTATCTATATCATCGGCTGGTATATCGGCATCTACTACTATTACACCTTTTAAACCATAGTGCCCTGTCGTGGTTGATATAGCTGCTGTACCAACATGGTTTGAATGACCTGGATACATAGTTTTGACTGAGATGATAGCCCAGAATCTTCCACCGGATTGAGGAGGCAAATAAACAGATTGAATTCCAGGAATCCTCATATTTTGCAAGTCAGTCCACATAGTTGCAGTTCTATTTAATGATTGTATCATATGGGTATCGGTTACCGGTTTACCAACCGTTGTGGACCAAAAAATTGGATTCTTCCTCCTTAAAATTCTATGAACATGTAGCACCTGCTTTGGCCATTCTTCGCCCTTCTTTCCTGAATAATACCCTGTATATTCTCCGAATGGCCCTTCTTCTCTAAGATCTTCAGGGTCTACAAAGCCTTCGAGAATAATCTCTGCATGGGCTGGTAACATTAAACCTGTAAGGTCACTCTTGATAACTTCAGCAGGCTCACCACGTAACGAGCCAATAACATCATACTCATCCACCTGCGCACCAACTAATGTACTTGATACCAAAAAGTGAAGGGGATCACTTCCAATTACTGCTGCTACAGGCATAAGCTTCTTGGCTTTTTTAAACTGATTAAAATGAAAATCGGCATGTTTACCTTTTATAATCTGAATACCTGTGTGGTTTCTATCATGAATCTGCATTCTGTATGTACCGAGATTAGTCCATCCTGTCTCCATATCCTGTGTGATGAGAAAGACAGCTGTTCCTATAAATCTTCCTCCATCCTTAGGATACATATAAGGCACGGGGAAATCTCTGAGCAGATCTATGTCCTTTTCTTTTACAATCATTTCCTGTACTGGACCTTCTTTGACTACCTTTGGTTTTATTAATTCTTTTGTAGTAAGTCGCATCCATTCTTTTGCCATCTGACACATTGAATAATCGATGGGCATTCCAAGCGCAATAGCCAGTCTTTTTGGTGTTGTAAGGGCCGATGTAATAACAGGCATCTTATAACCCTTTACATTTTCGAATAAAAGTGCAGGCCCCTTTTTTTCTTCATTCAATTTTGCAATATGAGAAAGCTCAAGATTCCAGTCTACTTCAGCCCTTATCCTTTTAAGTTGCCCCTCTTTTTCTGCAATTTCAATGAAATCTCTTATATTTTTCATATAGCCCCTCCCCAATTTTATTCGATCTTTTTCAATGATAGCACGATAAAGTATATTGTCAAATATATAATTATTATATTGACTATAATTAAAAATTATGGATTATTATTATAACTGAATTCACATGAATTTCAACCAATTGCGTATATTCTACGAATCTGCCAAGCTTCTAAACTTTTCGAAGGCTGCAAATCATCTTTCCATAAGTCAGCCTGCCGTATCTTCCCAGATAAAACAACTTGAAGAAATATTAAAAATTAAACTTTTTAACAAAATTGGGAAAAAAATACATCTTACCGAAACAGGAAAAATTCTATTTAATTATGCAGACAAAATTTTCACTCTTGAAAGTGAAGCAGAAAAGGCAGTGCTTGAATTTAAAAACCTGGAACAAGGAGTACTTCATATAGGTACAACTAAAACATATGCACGTTATCTTATGCCTCACTATATATCGAAGTTCCACACC
Organism: Deltaproteobacteria bacterium UBA4796; assembly: GCA_002402795.1. Taxonomy (GTDB): domain Bacteria; phylum Desulfobacterota; class Syntrophorhabdia; order Syntrophorhabdales; family Syntrophorhabdaceae; genus UBA8905. The sequence goes on along the minus strand of DHGO01000006.1, from coordinate 11,386 downwards.
CTTTACCCTGGAGTGAGGATAAAACTGAGTGAGGGGAGTTCCCTCGAAATGATTCACAGTCTTTTCAGTCTAAAAAACGAACTTGCAATTGTTGCAACTACAAACTATCCCAAATCATTGAATACTATCCTTTTCAGAAAAGAAAAAGTTATTCTTGTATCATCACCGGAGCATATGCTTGGGAAAAAAGGTAGCATCACTATTGAAGAACTTTCAAAAGTACCCCTTATCGTAAGAGAAGAAGGTTCAGGCGTAAGAAAGATAGTGAATGATCTGTTTAAAAATAGGAATCTTTCACCAACCATCCTTTATGAAGCAAGCAATTTTGAGTGTATTAAAGAATTGGTCATTCGAGGGGAAGGTGCATCTTTTGTTGTAAAACTTGTTGTAGAAAAAGAGATTGCTGACGGGATTCTTAAAGAGATTGCTATTGATGGTGAAAATCTTACAATGGAAGTAATGATTAGATATCTAAGCGAGAAAAACCTTTCGAGAGCAGCCCTTGAGTTCATAAATATCTTTTTAAAGAAGAACAATAACATTATGGAATAAATGACAGCCACATTGGCACAATGGATGTCGATTTAGTCAATATTTTGATACAATCAGAAAATTCATCGATAAGACAGATACAAATAAACAAATGGATTTAAACATGAAACACATGAAAGCAATGATTCTAAAAAAAATATGCTCTTTAAAAGAAAACAATACACCCTTGGAAATGGTGGACTTGCCCTTGCCTATTCCAGAAGATAATGAATTACTTGTAAGGGTATCTGTCTGTGGTGTCTGCCATACAGAACTGGATGAGATAGAAGGAAGAACTCCACCTTCATTCTTTCCAATAATCCTCGGACACCAGATTGTAGGCAATATTGTAGAGGCAGGAAAGAATGTCAAAAAATATGTGCCTGGAGACAGGGTTGGTATTGCATGGATTCATTCTTCTTGTGGACAGTGCAGGTTCTGTAAAGAAGGAAATGAAAATCTCTGTGAATCATTCAGGGCAACAGGAAGAGATGCGAATGGAGGATATGCAGAATATACCACTGTACCAGGAGAATTTGTCTTTCCTATTCCAGCCTCCTTTTCGGATGTAGAGGCAGCCCCTCTACTTTGTGCTGGTGCCATTGGGTATCGGTCCTTACGATTAACTGCTATGAAGGATGGAGACAACTTAGGTCTTATTGGATTTGGAGCTTCAGCGCATCTCGTTCTTAAAATGGTACGATTTCAATTTCCCCATTCTAAAATTTTTGTTTTTGCAAGAAAAGAAACCGAAAGGATCTTTGCTAAAGAACTTGGTGCCTTCTGGGCTGGTGACATTATTGATATACCTCCCGAAAAAATTCATAGTGCTATTGATACAACACCTGTATGGAAACCTATTGTTGAGGGACTAAAACACCTTGAAAAAGGTGGCAGGCTTGTTATCAATGCCATTCGCAAAGAAGAGATTGACAAAAATTCTCTTCTTAATCTTGATTATCCAGGTAATCTCTGGCTTGAAAAAGAAATAAAAAGTGTTGCTAATGTAACAAGAAGAGATGTGCATGAGTTTTTAGAACTTGCAGAAAAGATTCCCTTGAAACCTGAAATTCAAGAATATTCACTTGAAGAAGCAAATACTGCTCTTATGGAATTGAAGGCGGGTAAGATAAGGGGTGCAAAGGTTCTTAAAATTATTTGATCCTACCCACCGAAGTCAGGATTTATGAACTCAACCCTGTCCCCATCGGAAACTATAGTAGAGGAATAAAATTGAGGAAATACATATTTACTGTTAATCTCAACGATAACGTGGGAATCCTTTTCATTAATATATGATATAAGCTGGGAGATTGTTATATTTGCAGGGACTTTTTCTTTAAAACCATTGAGAATAATCTCAATCATTTTTTTCTTCATAAGCCTTCGCTCTTTTTGATGAGCGACATGCTGGGCAATCTAAGTTTTTTTCAATTCCAATTTCTTTTATTTTCATATCAATTCCAGAGAAAAAAAACAATCTACCCTTTAAAGTGCATTCCATTCCAAGAATCAATTTGATTGCTTCTAAAGCCTGGATAGAGGCAATGATTCCGGGGATTGGTCCTATGACGCCGATAGTTTTTTTATTTCCACTTAACCCTGAAAAGATACATTCAAAGCAAGGGGTTTCTCCAGGAACAAAAGTAGTGGTCATACCATTAAATCCATCAACTCCCCCAAAGATATACGGGATACCCAGTGTAAGTGATGCCCTGTTGAGGACACGCCGTGTTTTGATATTATCAGTGGCATCAACTATAATATGACAATCACTGCAAAATTTTAAGATTGTATCATCCATTATTTCACCCTGAATCGCATCAACAGTACAGTAAGGGTTGAGTTCTTGAAGTTTCTTTTTTGCAGAATATACTTTTCGTTTTCCAATATCCTTTGTCCAGTAAATGATTTGACGGTTTAAATTTTCTTCTCCTACAAAATCCTTGTCCACAAGTCTGATATATCCAATCCCTGCTGCAGCAAGATAATATGCAGAAATAGACCCCAAGCCACCAACACCTGCAATAAGAACGCAAGCATCTTTTATTTTTTTTTGTCCTTTTTTACTTATGTATGGAATTATAATTTGTCTGCTATACCTGCGTAATTCATTTTGAGATAATATATTATGAAGATGCTCTCGTGTATTATGTTTCATGTCAATTTATTAAACTATTTACATACCTTATTGCAAGAAAAAGATAATACAGTTGAATACAGTTTTTTAATGATATAATATATTATAGTAAAATATATAGTAAGGTGTGTATGCATATATGGCCTGATTGTATCTATTGCATTCTGAGAATGGCAATAAATACAGCTCGTTTTATTACAAAGGATGATAAGGAAATAAAAATATTTGTTAAACAAATAATGGAAATTGATGCTCTACAAGGGAATAAATGGGACACCACATCTCCTGCTGTAATAAAAGATGTATGGCTTATACTAAATGAAAATTTCGGAACTATAGACCCCTTAGATAAGACCAAAAAAGAACAGAATGATAAAGCATTAATGTTATATCCCTCGATGAAAGATTATGTTTTTACAAATAAAGACTCATTAAGTGAAGCATTAAAACTATCGGTCTTAGGAAATTCTATTGATATTATGAGAGGAGGTGTAGAAAAATTAGAAGAGGAAATTATACCGATAATAAAAAATATTTCTATTTCTAAAAAACAGGTAAAAAAAATACAAAGGAGATTGGAGACTATAAATAATCTCGTTTACATTGGAGATAACTGTGGTGAAATTGTGTTTGATAAAATGTTTATAGAAAATATCAAACGTTACACTAATATAAAGGTAACATATATAGTAAGAAGTTTACCCGTACTCAACGATGCAACTATGTCGGATGCACGTTATGTTGGTATGGATATGGTAGCCCATGTCGTTGAGAATGGTATACCATACCCCTTTCCGGGTTTTACCCTACATGCTGTGTCTCCTGCCATTCAACAATTAATACACGAGTCTGACCTTATTATTGCTAAAGGAGGGGGTAATTACGATACTATGACAGAAGACAAGATGCTGAAGGGCAAAACGTTTTTCCTTGTTGAATCAAAATGTCAGCCTTATTGTATAATCCATAATGCTCCACTGGGTAGTCTTATAATTGATGATTTTTGAAGGGGGAAACGTCTTCAATTCTCCCTTTCTGTCTTGGATTTTTTAGCAGGTTTGGTATGCTTACCTATACCAAATTATTGAAGGGTTTTTTCCTCTTACGATGTCAACAACCACCATTGCAGGTGTGAACTTTTTTTTATCATACCATCCTGATCTGATATTTTTCTTCAAAATGGTCAGGATAGTATGATAATTTCGCCTCCCGAAGCCCATCGATACCCAGGTCCTGTTCACGGTTGACATAGGTAACATTGTGCAGAGATTTTTCACAGAACTGCTGGTTAATCATGGGATAAAGCCCTGGTATCTCCGGGTTTGCCTTTTCAATATGAACAACCGCAGTATTCTCATTAAGAAGTTCGCCTATGGTAAAAGCCTCAACCCTGCCCTCGATCATAATTACCCCGCCTGTAAGATTCAGTATATGATAGTTTGTCAGTATCTCCCGTACCGCCTCCCATTCGCCCATAAGATTCAAATCATCTTTACAGCGTTTCATCTCACACCATTTTTCCTGAAGCAAAAGACAATCCTTCAGATGTTCTTCCTGTAATTCTATATAGGTAAAAGTATATGCACGGATTAAATGATTGATGTGGTTTCTTTTTGAACGATACCTATTTCCTGATAATTGAACAAGGTTTTCTCTGAGATAGACATAATCAAAATGATTACGGCTTGGTTCAATAATAATATGTTTCGAAGGAAATAATTCTGATACAAAACGTTTGTCTGCTTTTTCTATACGGGGTATAGCCTGTCCTTTTTCATCCTTCAGCCATTGAAATAAAATATCAACGAGAACATTCCTGCCTTCGGGCCCAATGGGCTGCATCATATATATGTCATCATCTTCTTTGCAATATACAAGTAACCAGTCTTTATAGATAGACCATTGAAAATTATAATGACTACGCCATATAAAAAGATTGGTGAAGGTCCATTCAGAGGTCTGAGGTTTATAGGAGGAGTGTAATATCTCTTGAATGATATTTCGATCTTCGAGGTCTACATGCTTGAATTCCGGAAACTCTGGTAATCGTGACACTCGATTTTAAACACCAAGATATGCAGTTTTTACATGTTCGTTATTAAGCAGAAACTTACCTGTTCCGGTTAAACCTATTCTCCCATTTTCCAGCACATAAGCCCTATCAGCTATTGCGAGAGTCTGTCTGACATTCTGTTCCACCAGAAGAACCGTGACACCCGCTTCATTGATTTGCTTTACCATAGCGAAGATTTCCTGAACCAGAAGTGGTGCAAGACCGAGGGATGGTTCGTCCAGCATCATCAGCTTGGGCATAGACATCAATCCCCTGCCTACCGCCAGCATCTGCTGCTCCCCGCCGGAGAGGGTACCTGCGGTTTGTTTCTTCCTCTCCTTGAGTCTCGGAAAAAGAGAATACACATACTCCATGGTCTCGAAGCGTTTTCGTTTCGCTTCTCCATACAGGGAACCTATTATCAGGTTCTCCTCAACAGTCATTTCAGGAAAAAGTCGCCTTGCCTCGGGAACATGGACGATACCATATTCGATAATCTTGTTTGCCAAAAGATGATCGATGCGAGACCCATTGAATTCTATCGATCCCTTCCTCGGTGTCAGGAGAGCGGATATGGTTCGGAGAGTTGTTGATTTTCCCGCACCATTGGCACCGACAAGCACTACTATCTCTTTATCGTTCACTTCAAAAGATACGTCCCAGAGAATCTGAAGATCCCCGTAAAATACATCTATCCCTTTAACACTGAGCATACGCTTCTCCCAGATAAGCTTCAATCACCGCCGGATTATTGGCAACTTCTTCTGGAGTACCTTCCGCGATGGTCTGGCCGAAATTAATCGCGTGGATACGATCAGATATGGTCATGATAACTTTCATAATGTGCTCCACGATCAGGATGGTAACACCCATATCTCTGATTTTTTGAATGAGTTCAATCGCCTCATCTAACTCGGACGGATTCAAGCCTGCTGCCGTCTCATCCAGAAGCAAAAGCTCAGGTTTTGTCGCCAGTGCCCGTGCGATCTCTAACCGTTTCCTTCCCCCAATAGGAAGACTTTTTGCGAGCTTATCTTTCTGGTCTATAAGCCCACAAAACTCAAGTACTTTAAGTGCTTCTTCCCGGGCTTCTTTTATGCTTCTGATACGACAGAATGCTGAGGCTGTTACATTATCGAGAACCGTCATCCGGGAAAGGGGCTTTACCACCTGGAACGTCCTGCCAATTCCCAAATGACAGACTGTATGAGTTTTCAATCCTTTGATACTTGACCCCTTGAAAAAGACATCACCGGAGGTGAGGGGGTAGTAGTTATTAATGCAGTTAAAGATCGTTGTTTTCCCTGATCCATTGGGACCGATCAGACCCATTATTTCGCCTTGATTCATATGAAAGGTAACGTCATTTACCGCTTTGAGTCCTCCAAACACTTTTGTCAGATTTTTTACTTCAAGAAGTGCCATGCTTTCTCTCCTGCATCATTCCTCTTAGCTTGACGCTTTCATCCTGAACACATTCCGCTTTATTTTAGGCCAGTCTCCCACAACACCGTTGGGCAGAAAAAGGATTACAAAGATTACGAGCAGTCCAAACACAAGGGCGTGAACTTCGCTTGTCCATGCCGGGGCAAAGCCGAAGAGGGCGCTTCTGAATGTCTCCTGAAGACCGACCATGATGAACGCACCCACTGCCGGCCCCATGATAGTGGCAACCCCCCCTACAATGCCAACAAGGATTGCCATGATTGATATGTAATGAAGGGAGAACACCACATGAGGATCAATGAAGGCCATATAGTTCATATAAAATGCTCCCGCCATCCCTGTGAAGAAAGAACTTATTAAGAGGGATATATTTTTGTAGAGTGTGCTGTTTATCCCTAACGACTCCGCCGCATCCTGGTTCTCCCTGATGGAGACGAAATAGTACCCCCACTTGGACTTCATCACCAGGTGTATGACATAGATACAGAGAGCAGCCAATGCCAGGACGATGTAATAGTAAGGCATTTTACTCGTGAAGGTCTGTATGATAAGAATTCCCACCATTCCCTCGGTTAGTTTTTCCCAGTTTGTAGCGATGAGTCGGAAAATTTCACCACCCGCAAGCGTGGCCAGAGCGAAGTAAGGTCCTCTCAGACGGAAACAAACCCAGCCTACAAAGAGACCGATGAGCATAGCGAAAACACCGCCAAAGGCCATTCCCCACCACGCCGATATCCCCAGTTTTGTCACAAAGATACCAGTGGTATAGGCGCCTATCCCGAAAAACATAGCATGACCGAAGGACACCTGCCCCGTGTACCCTGCGAGAAGGTTCCAGGCGGATCCTATGGTGACCCACATGAGGGCTATGATAATTAGATGTAGATAATAATCGGAAGTAACGATGAACGGTAAAACAACAGAAAACACACCCAAAATGATATATGCAAGATTTTTCCCCATATCCACCTCTATATTTTTGTCAGGCGTTTCAAGCCGCCTGGCAGGAACACCAGAACAAGGACGAATATGACAAAACCCACCATCTCCTTATAACCCATACCAATGTAGATTGCGCCAAATGATTCCGCAAGACCGAGGACAATTCCGCCGACGATGGCTCCAACTGTACTTCCTAAACCTCCCAGAATGGTGATCACAAATGCTTTCAGGGTAAAAGGTCCTCCGATGTCCGGGAAAAGATAAAAGATGGGAATCAGGAGACTTCCCGCTGCTGCCACCAGTGCTGATCCAATGCCAAATGTAATAATAGTGATCCGCTCGCTATTTATCCCCATCAACGTGGCAGCCTCCTTATCCTGTGCTGTGGCCCGTATGGAACGACCCATATCCGTCCTTAACAGGAACCAGAAGAGGGTAATGGTGAAACCCACGGCAATAACAAAAGCAAAACACATGGGTTGGTTAAATGAAATGTTTCCGATGAAAAACGCTGAGGAACTGTATGATGTTTCCACGGTCTTGTAATCGGACGTAAAAATAAACCTTGCTATCTCAGTAAGAACCATCCCTATGCCAACCGTCATAAGAACCTGGTTTTCGGGAAGTATTGATTCAACTTTAATCAAAGGATTGAGGAAAAATTTTTGTAAAATCACCCCCAGGAAAAACAGTGCCGGCATGGTGACACACAGAGAAATATATGGGTCGATCTTAAAAAAATGATGCAACACAAAGGTAATGTACATTGCCACCATCATCTGTTGCCCGTGGGCAAGGTTGATAATTCCCATGACTCCCATAATCAGTGTCATCCCGATTCCAATGAGGCTGTAAATCCCCCCTATGAGAATTCCCGCCACTAAGGTTTGGATAAAGACATCCATGTCACTAATACTTCCAGGTTTTCAGCCAGTCGACAGGATAGACAAATTTTTTCGTGGCAAGGTTAGCTGGCCATACCAGTTCCAGTTCCCCATCAATCCACTGGACGACGTAGGTGGGCAATTTGTTCTGGTTCTTAAAATTCTTGTACGATATGAATTTGACAGGTCCAAAGACAGTCATCATATCTGTCTCCGAAAGAGCCTGTTTGATATCCGTTCTACTGTACGACTTCGCTCTCTTGAGTGCATCGGCTATTACATAGGCCGCCGCATATGCCTCCGCGCCGTGGTATTCTGTTTCTGTTTTGAATCTTTTTACATATTTATTATAGTAATCCATAGCCCCCGGATAGCGGAGAACCTGATGCCAGAGGGTCGCCGATATCACTTTTTCTGATGCGACTCCCGCATTTTTCTTAAACTCAGGCATGGTAAATCCTGCCGCTCCCCCGATGAACATTTTGGGTGTTAATTTTAATTCCTTTGCCTGCTTCATCAGCAAAGAGGCATCCATGATGTAAGAAACCATGTACACAATGTCAGGGTTGAGTTGTTTTACTCCAATAAGCACAGGTTTAAAGTCAATCCCGCCAGCTTCATATCCCTGTCTGAGCAGCACTTTAATTCCCAATCTCTGACAGTTTTCCTCAAAAGACTTTGCTCCCGACGTCCCGAAGAGGGAATTCTCATGAAGAATGACAGCGGTCTTCGGTTTTATCACCTCAGAAAGAAGGGATTCAATCGCTTTTGCATATTCACTCACGGGAGGATTTAAACGAAATACGTAATCCCATCCTGACGTGGTAATCTTATCAGCAGAACCGGTACTCACAAGAAAGGGTACAGAATTCTGCTGAGCGACTCCAGCCACTGCATAGGTACAGGAACTGGAATACCCTCCCCCAAGCATCACGACCTTGTCTTTTGTTATCAGTTTTTCCGCGACAGAACGTCCAACCTCCGGTCGGCCCATATCATCCTCTACGATCAACTCAAGTTTCTCGCCCTTTATACCTCCCTTATTATTTATCTCCTCTGCGGCCATATCAAAGGAATTTTTCTTAATTTCACCGAACTTTGCCTCCGCGCCGGTGAGGGGAAGGACAATACCTACCTTCACAGCGGCTGCAGGTGACACCCCGAAGAGAATGAGTCCCATGATACACAACATACTCATTAAGACCACCTTATGTCTTCTCATAATAACCTCCTCTTCTAATGAAGTTTGTCAAGCATGTTATTACAATCTGTTAAACTCCTCTTTTAATTATTTATGGTAAAAGGTATTTCTTTATATCCAATTATATAAATATCAAAATTATTGTCAAGAAAAATGTATACACTTTTATGTCCCATTCTTTTGTCTTGACAATGCCTGTCTGTTTAAACATAATACGCTACAATGGAAACCGATAGCGGAGAGTTAAAACCTCTCCAGAAGCAGCATAGGACCGCTAATCTTCTGGCAATTATAAGATCCCTCGGACTTGTATTTGGAGATATCGGGACAAGCCCCATTTATACCCTTACTGTCATATTCCTTTTTCTCAAACCAACTCCTCAAAACGTTGTGGGCGTTCTTTCTCTTGTAATATGGACTCTCATAATACTGGTAACTGTTGAATATGCATGGCTTGCCATGAGTCTTGGTGAGAAAGGTGAGGGAGGAACAATTGTTCTGAGAAATATATTAATAAGACTTCTCAAATATGGAAGGGGTACAGTCTTTGTTACAATCCTTACTTTCATAGGCATATCTCTACTCATCGGTGATGGGGTGATAACGCCTGCTATCAGTATTCTCAGTGCAGTTGAAGGTATAATGCTCATACCTGGTTTTCATGGAACAAAACAGACAACCCTGATTATTATTGCAGGAATCATTGCTATTCTCCTTTTTGTTTTTCAGAAAAAGGGTACGGAAAAGGTTGCAGGAGCTTTCGGTCCCATCATGCTCTTATGGTTTCTATCACTGGCTATTTCAGGCATTATAGCAATCATTAAAATCCCATTTGTTATTAATGCGATTAATCCATATTATGCTTTCACATTTCTTTATGAGAATGGCCTTGCTGGTTTTTTTGTACTATCAGAAGTTATCCTCTGTGCAACTGGCGGGGAAGCCCTGTATGCTGACATGGGTCATCTGGGACCAAAACCTATTGTTAGAGCATGGTATTTTGTCTTCTTTGCTCTCCTTCTCAATTATCTCGGTCAGGGAGCATTCATACTTCAGAGAAAAGAGTTTGCAACAGATATACTCTTCAATATGGTATTCTACCAGTCAGTTTATCTCTATGTGCCATTCCTCGTTCTCAGCATTATTGCCACAATTATTGCCTCTCAGGCTATGATAAGCGGGATGTTTTCTATCGTTTACCAGGGTATCAATACACGTCTTATGCCCATGTTCAGGGTTGAATATACATCAACAAAGTTACGTTCACAGATATATATCGGTTTTGTGAACTGGTTCCTCCTTGTTGCTGTCCTTTTTATTATGTATACTTTCAAAGAGTCAAAAAACCTTGCAGCTGCCTATGGTCTTGCAGTAACCGGTACGATGACTCTTACCGGTCTTATGATGACTGCAATCTTTTTTCTCAGAAAAGAGCATTTTAAAACAGTTACCGCACTCCTTGTAACAATTGCTGATATTGCCTTCCTCGTTTCCAATACATATAAAATACCCCATGGTGGTTACTGGTCATTAATTATTGCGGCTCTTCCACTCGCACTTATTTTAATTTATACCGGCTGTCAGAGGAAGCTCTACAGAACCATTCGACCTCTCAAGCTCGATGTCTTCCTTCATAGTTACAACGAACTTTATCAAAATCTGAATAAAATAAAAGGTACAGCCCTTTTCTTTGCCCGTGATGTCAGAAAAATACCATCTTACATAGTACATACTATGTTCATGAACAATATCATCTACGAAGAAAACATCATTGTTTCTCTCAATACCCTTGATGTTCCTTTTGGAGTTAAAAGCTCCTTTAAAGAAGACCTTGCACCAGGACTCAGAGTTTTTGAGATTAAGATGGGATACATGGAAGTGATGGATATAGAACAATTATTAAAAGGAGCCGGAATTAACGAAAAGGCAATCTTTTATGGATTGGAAGAAATAATTACAAGGAATATTATCTGGAAAATATTTTTCATTATAAAAAGGCTTGCCCCGCCTTTTGTCCAGTTTTATGACCTTCCTGCCAATAAGCTTCATGGTGTAGTAACAAGGATTGAAGTTTAATACATTCATCGTATTGACTCAGCACATTCCACGCAGCTTGCTGCGCGGAGATTTTTCTAAAAGCATGGCCCAAGTCTCTTGTTATGGGGTAAAATAGGTGGATGAGTGAACAT
>DHGO01000158.1 GCA_002402795.1 Deltaproteobacteria bacterium UBA4796 | reverse complement strand
TAAGGAGAAAAGAACAAAAAAATGAGCAAAAGAAGGGAAAGGGAGAACTAAGAGATACAGACCAAAGTATAACCCTGGTTACTGGCAGGATACAAAAGGTATAAAAACGCACATGGAGATGAAAAACATAGGAAGTCGGAGTTTTGCAAAGGTCTTAGATATGATTGACACACTCTCCTCCCAGGATAAAAGACCCTTGATTGTTTTAGATGCAGGTCTTGCCACAGAAATTAATCTAAAATGGTTGAAAGATCAGGATTATGGCTGTATAGTTGTTTCCCGAAGAAAAAAGACTTAACCTACCCCCAGGGCTTAAGATGGTCACGGTCAGGGAGGATAACCAAAGACGGATTAAAGCAGCACCCATGTATAATCCTGATACCCAAGAGATAGAACTTACTTGCCATTCCACTGCCAAAGAGATAAAGGAAGAAGGGATCAAGAATCGCTTTGAAAAGCGTTTTGAGGATCATCTCAAGAAGATACAAACAGGCCTTAATAAGAGACATGGGATCAAGCGCTATGAGAAAATCCTTGAGAAGATTGGTCGTCTGAAAGAGCGATTCAAGAGGGTAGCTCGCCGTTATGAGATCAAGATCGAAAAAGAAGATACAGACCGGGTGAGGGCGATCAGTTGGGAATATAAAGAAGAAAGCAACCTAAGTGGCTTCTATTGTCTTCGTTCCAACCAGCTTAATTTCAAAGAGCAAGAACTGTTCGACATCTTCAGTATGCTTACGGATATTGAAGATGCATTCAAAAGCATGAAATCTTAAATTAGGTTTATGCCCTGTTTATCATCAAAAGGAACAGAGGGTGGATGGTCATCTCTTCGTCACTGTTTTAGCCTACCATATATTGCATACCATCCGCTTCAAACTAAAGACAACAGGGGATCACGTTCAGTTGGAGCACTATAAGAAAAGGACTTTCTACTCATGAGCGTATATCCACTACCATGAAAAGAAACGATGGCAAGGTAATACACATCCGAAAATCTTCCCGACCTGAACCCTTCCATCTACAGATTTATAACGCACTAAGACTTCCCCATCAAGCCGGGAGAACGATCAAAACAATCCTGCAGGGCTTATCAACATGTAGCGCCTAAACACGCTATTGATGTCATGTAACTATGCAATTATACACATAAATATTTTTTTGACCATGAACTTGGGTTAGGAAGAGACGTCATTTGCAAGGGGGCGCTGACGCTCAGTTTCGACGGGCATTTTACATTTTCTTTATAAAAAAACATAAAGCTCATCGCCGAACAAAGCAGTTCAGCGTAGGACTTACAACCCCCGCTGACTTCTATCGTTATACGCGTGAGAAAAGGCATTTGAACGGGCAGACTGGAAAGTGGCAAGACAAAGCGGTGGGAGCCATGTACATCTCAAGAAAGAAGGGAACCTATGATTTTCATGGTAGGCGCAAGGGGTATTGAACCCCTGACCTCTACCGCGTCAAGGTAGCGCTCTCCCACTGAGCTATGCGCCTATATTGATTGGATTTTTATAGCAACAACAGCCACGCTTGTCAAGGGAAACTTGTACAATCAGGGTTAATACTTGAATACTACATTCCCCTTGCTGTCAGCATCTATTGTAACGGTGTCGCCCTCTTTTACCTCACCCTTCAGAATCATTAATGCAAGGGCATCCTGTATCTTTTTCTGGATAAGTCTTTTCAGTGGTCGTGCACCATAGGTGGGGTCATAGCCCTCCTTTGCAATCATATCTTTGAGTCTGTCAGTATAGTGGAGTTCGATATTCCGCTCTGCCGCCCGCCTGGTGAGGTAATTGAGCTGAAGCTTTACAATCTCTTTTATATTATCTACCAAAAGGGACCTGAAGATAATAATATCATCAATTCTATTGATAAACTCAGGCTTAAAGTGCATCTTTACAGCCTCTAAGACCCTGCGTTTCATCTCATCATAATCTTTGTCCGTAAGGTCGGTTATCCACTGACTTCCAATATTGGAGGTCATGATAATGACAGTATTCTTAAAATCTACAGTCCTGCCCTGTCCATCCGTGAGCCTCCCATCATCAAGAACCTGGAGAAGGACATTGAATACCTCCGGATGTGCCTTTTCCACCTCGTCGAGGAGTATAATGGAATAAGGCCTTCTTCGTACCGCTTCTGTAAGATAACCGCCCTCTTCATATCCAACATATCCAGGAGGTGCACCGATTAATCGTGAGACCGAATGTTTTTCCATGAATTCACTCATATCTATGCGCACGATTGCCTGCTCGTCATCAAAGAGAAATTCAGCAAGTGCACGGGCAAGCTCAGTTTTACCAACACCAGTGGGACCTAAAAAGAGAAAAGAGCCAAGAGGTCTATTAGGGTCCTGAAGCCCAGCACGGGCACGCCGAATAGTATTGGATACTGCCTCTATTGCCTCATCCTGACCAATAACCCTCTGATGAATCCTTTCTTCCATGGTGACGAGTTTTTCCATCTCACCTTCAAGCATCTTTGTCACAGGGATACCAGTCCACTTTGAGACAACCCTTGCAATATCTTCTTCATCGACCTCTTCTTTAAGCATTTTACGTTCCTTCTGGAGTTCCATGAGTTCACTATTCTTTTTCTTTAATTCCTGTTCAAGGCTTGCTATAAGACCATACCGTATCTCTGCAACCTTTCCAAAATCACCCTTTCGTTCTAATTCTTCTGCCTGGGTCTTTGCACGGTCAATCTTCTCCTTTATCTCACGAATGGTCATGATAAGATTTTTTTCTTTTTCCCAGTGCTTACGCTTCTCGTTCACCTCTGCCTTCAGNNTTTTTCAAAGCTTCAATCTCAATCTGCACCTGGATTATCTTTCTTTCTATCTCATCAATCTCGGTGGGTACGCTATCTATTTCCATCCTGAGCCGTGAGGCAGCCTCATCAATAAGGTCTATTGCCTTGTCAGGCAGGAACCTGTCAGTAATGTAACGGTGCGAGAGTGTAGCAGCAGCAATAAGGGCTGAATCCTTGATTCGCACACCATGATGGATTTCGTATTTTTCCTTCAAACCCCTGAGTATTGCAATAGTCTCCTCCACTGATGGCTCTCCTACATAGACTGGCTGGAATCTTCTCTCAAGGGCTGCATCCTTCTCAACGTATTTCCTGTATTCATCGAGCGTTGTTGCACCAATACAGCGGAGTTCTCCCCGTGCAAGGGCTGGCTTGAGCATGTTCGATGCATCCACTGCGCCCTGCGCACTTCCTGCACCCACAATGGTGTGAAGTTCATCAATAAAGAGGATGATAGAACCGGAAGCCTCGTCAATCTCCTTCAATACCGCCTTTAATCTATCCTCGAATTCGCCCCTGTACTTTGCGCCTGCAAGAAGCGCACCGAGGTCAAGGGCAAGGACGCGTTTATTTTTGAGGGTTTCAGGCACATCACCATTTACAATTCTCTGGGCAAGTCCTTCAACGATTGCTGTTTTCCCGACCCCTGGCTCGCCAATAATAACAGGGTTATTTTTTGTCCTCCGTGAAAGAACCTGCATAACCCTGCGCACCTCTTCATCCCTTCCTATCACAGGGTCGAGTTTTCCCTTTCTTGCTTCTTCTGTTAGGTCACGACAGTATCTCTGGAGTGCCTGGTATTTCTCTTCAGGTGCCTGGTCAGTGATGCGCTGTGTTCCCCGTATATCCTTCAACACTGCGTAGATGCTATCCTTGGTAACACCATTATTTTTCAAAATCTGCGCAGCATAACTCTCCTTTACCTCTGTTATACCAATGAGAAGGTGCTCTGTACTTATATATTCATCTTTAAGATGCGATGCTTCATCAAAAGCAATGTCTATTGCACGCTTGAGGGCAGTAGAAATATAGACCTGCGTCATACCTTCCACGCGGGGTTTCTTTTTTAATTCCCGTTCCAGGTCAGTAAGAATTGTATTGGCATTTGCCCCGAGCTTATCAAGCAGTGGTTTTATGATTCCTTCCTTTTGCGTGACAAGCGCATGGAGAAGGTGTTCATTTTCAATCTGCTGATGGTTTAAGGATTCTGCTTTTTTCTGTGCTTCAGAAACGGCTTCCTGAGCCTTTATGGTTAATTTATCCCAGTTCATTTTTCACCTCACATTTAAACTGTTTATGAGTGAATGGGTTTATGAGTTCCCCATTCTCCCATTGTCCAGGCATTTATTCTTTTACTTCATTTAATATAATCACTATTTCCTCAAAATCAAATATCCTTAACTTGCTGAGTTTCTTATAGAAAATAGTATGCAAAATTTACAATTGTATCTTTTATTACAATACGACATGTTACCGTAATTTTGAGTTAAGAAGTTTCAGAGTATTACTGCTTTGAATAGTACTTAATTCTTGTCCGAATCCAGTCCCAATCGAGATATTGTCAATAGTTGTGTTT
>DHGO01000067.1 GCA_002402795.1 Deltaproteobacteria bacterium UBA4796 | reverse complement strand
AACAGAAAAAGGTTTATATCCTTATTCGTCGCTCCTCTTTCATGCATTATCCTCTTGATATGGTCTTTGACGAAAATGTGATGAGAGAGGTTCTTCCTGAAGTTGAAAGGCTTGAAAAAACAGGCGAGAACGGGTTCAACAAGTATATACAGCACCTCATGACCTATCAGCTACCACAGCCACAAACAGATAATTGGGTTTAACTTGTGATGATAAATAAAGGGTCAGACTATGGGTTTCTGGGCAGAGATCCAAAGTACTGGTAATAGAAACATTCAATATTACCATTATAAAGCTTTCTCTTCTTATCTGACTTCCATCCTATAAATTTTTCGAATTCAGGATGTGCGGAGAGGATAAAAAAAGACCATGTATCAAGACTGGAAAATACCTTACCCATCCTTCTATATAAATCTTCAACGCTTTTCAGCTTGCCCATTCGCTCTCCATAGGGAGGGTTGCATATAATACAACCATACTTCTTCCGTGAGCGAAACTCCTCCACAGGCATCTTTTGAAAAGAAATATAATCTCCAACCCCGCTACGAAGGGCATTCTCCTTTGCCCTTTTCAGCACATTGCTATCGATGTCAGAGGCAAGTATCCTGAATTGTATATCCTTAATTTCTCCATAAGCCTCTTCCCGTGCTTCATTCCATACCTTTTTCGGTATCTCCTTCCACTCTTCAGCAGCAAATCTTCTCATCAGTCCTGGCGCTATATTTTTTCCTATCATTGCTGCCTCAATAGCGATGGTTCCAGAACCACACAAAGGGTCAGCAAGAATCCTTGGGGGAACCCATTGACTCAATAAGACAAGACCTGCTGCAAGGGTCTCTCTTAAGGGTGCCTCCCCTGCCTTCTCCCTGTATCCTCTCTTATATAAACCAGCTCCTGATGTATCAATGGTAATGGACGCTATATCTTTCAGCAATGATATTTCTATCTTATAAAGAGGTCCTGTTTCTGCAAACCATGGTGTATGGTATTTTCTCTTCATAGCCTCCACAATTGCCTTCTTCACAATAGCCTGACAATCCTTCACGCTTGTCAGTTTTGATTTAACTGACTTACCTATAACATGCATTTTGCCATTCACAGGAATCATCTCTTCCCACGGAATGCTTAAAGTTCCCTGAAAAAGCTCTTCAAAATCCATAGCCTTAAACTCAGAAACCTTTATAAGCACTCTATCTGCAGTTCTGAGCCAGATATTGCATCGTGCAATGTCCTTCTCATTCCCTGTAAAAACAACCCTCCCGTTCTGAACGCTCAGATTACTATAGCCAAGGTTCTTTAATTCCCCTGCTACAACTGACTCAAGTCCAAAGGCAGATGTTGCTACAATGATATATCGAGACATTTCATTAATATCTTATTCTTCTTAAAAAAAGCCCTTTTGCAGGTGCCATGGGTCCAGCATTAATGCGATCGCGTGACTCAAGAATCTTATTAAAATCCTCTTTTGTCAGTCTTCCTGTTCCTACCCATACAAGGGTGCCAACAATATTACGTACCATGTACCTGAGAAATCCCGTGGCTTCAATAATAGTATAGATAAAATTCCCTCTCTTTTTAACACCTGCCCTCAATACTCTACGCATATGGTTCTGATACTCTTCCTCTTTCTTTTTGAAGGATGAAAAATCGTGCTCGCCTATAATGCTGTGAATTGTTTCATCCATAAGAGAGTTGTTTATAGTATAAGGGATTTGCCACGAATATCTGAAAAGGAAGGGAGGGTGGTGGGAAGCATTCACAATGATATAGATATAAACTTTGCTCTTTGCATCATACCGTGCATGGAATAAAGAATCTGCCTCCTTTGCTTCGTTTACTCTTACATCGTGAGGAAATACACTGTTTAATCCTTTTTTCAGACTGGTAAGGGAGATTTCCCTTTCGGTGTGAAAATTGATAACCTGACCAAAGGCATGGACACCACTGTCTGTTCGTGCCCCTGCATAAATCTTTACTGTGTGATTGAGAATCTTTTCGAGGCTTTCCCGTACAACCTGCTCTATGGTTATAAGGTCGGGCTGATATTGCCATCCATGATATGCAGTTCCATCATAGGAGAGGGTCAGGACAATGTTTCTCATTTGTCAATCTTCTGAACTGTGCCCTCTTTTTCCCCGAGCTTTTCTTTTTCTCCGAGCTTCTTATAGAGTTCATCTATCTCCTTTTTTAAACCTGCATTCTCTGCTTTCAGTAGACTATTCTCCTGTTTGAGCAAGTTGATTTCTTCCTTCAGGCTTTTACTCTCTTTGTTGCATGATACTGCTCCAAACAAGATTGAAAGGAGAATAAGATATAGTATAAAAAGTCTCACGGCTATTATTTATATAATGTATCTCCAATTGTCAACAGGTTAACGTTTATGGTAGAGTAAAAGCAAAGAAAGTAATCCTTAAGGAGGAAATAGATGCATCAGGTGCTTGCTTCAGTTCCTATCGAAGAAGAAATGAAAAGGTCTTACCTCGACTATGCCATGAGCACTATAATCGGCAGGGCGCTCCCTGATATTAGAGATGGCTTAAAACCCGTTCATAGAAGAATTCTCTACGCTATGTATGAGCTGAATAATACCCACGACAAACCATATAAAAAATCTGCAAGGGTAGTAGGAGATGTCATCGGTAAATATCACCCCCATGGTGATCAGGCAGTATATGACGCTATTACGAGGATGGTACAGGATTTTTCCCTCCGGTATCCCATTATTGATGGGCAGGGTAATTTTGGTTCCATAGATGGCGATGAACCTGCAGCCATGAGATACACAGAAATCAGACTTTCACGCATGGCTGAAGAACTTTTAAAAGATATAGAAAAAGAGACTGTTTCCTTCAAACCTAACTACGATGATACCCTCACAGAGCCAGTGGTTCTCCCTTCAAAGATTCCCAACCTTCTCATCAATGGTTCTTCAGGCATTGCGGTTGGTATGGCAACCAATATCCCGCCCCACAACCTCACTGAAGTGATCAATGCGATTGTTGCTTATATTGATAACCCTGCCATTACCATCCCCGAACTTATTGAGCATGTTACAGGACCTGATTTTCCCACCCATGGAATCATATACGGAAGACAGGGAATACGGGACGCCTATGAAACAGGAAGAGGACACATTATTCTCAGGGCAAAGGCAATCATTGAAAAGAAGAAGGAAGGGAGGGAAGCCATTGTCATTACTGAGATCCCCTACCAGGTAAATAAAGCACGGCTTATTGAAAACATTGTAGAGCTCATTACCTCAAAACGTATTGAGGGCATCGCTAATATAAAGGATGAGTCAAACAGGGAAGGTATCCGCGTTGTTATTGACCTCAAAAGGGGTGAACTTGCATTACCCATTCTCAATAAACTTTATAAACATACCCAGCTTCAGACAACATTTGGCATTATCTTCCTTACCATTGTGGATAATCAACCTAAAGTTTTGAATCTTAAAGAGATTATTACAGAATTCGTAAAATTTCGAAAAGAGGTTGTTACTAAAAGGTCCATATTCGAATTGCATAAAGCTGAGGAAAAACTCCATATTCTTGAAGGGCTCAAGATTGCCCTCGAACATATTGATGAAGTGGTATCTCTCATTAAAAAGGCAAAGAACCCTCAGGAAGCAAAGGCGTCTTTAATCCAGCGTTTCAACCTCTCAGAAAAACAGGCAACAAGTATTCTTGAAATGCGCCTGCAACGTTTAACATCCCTTGAAAGGACAAAAATTCTTGAAGACCATGCAGCCACAACAGAAGAGATAAAAAGGCTCCAGAAAATACTCCAGAGCGAGAAGTTACTGCTTGAAATAGTGAAAAAGGAACTCCTTGAAATAAAGGAAAAATATGGTGATGAAAGGCTTACAGAAATTGTGGACGAGTTACCGGAAATTAAGGTTGAGGATATGATTAAAGAAGAAGATGTCGTGGTAACAGTTACATATAAAGGTTATATCAAACGCACATCCCTTGACCAGTACAAACATCAGCTGCGTGGTGGTAAAGGAAAGATTGGTATTGTGGTACGAGAAGAAGATATTGTGGACTACCTCTATATTGCATCCACCCATTCGTACCTTATATTCTTCACCAATGTAGGAAAGGCATATATCACCAGAGTTCACGAAATCCCAGAGGCACAGCTCTCCTCCAAAGGTAAACATATCCTGAATCTAATCAATGCAGGAAAGGATGAGAGAATAGCCGCCATAGCTCATGTGAAAGAATTTTCAGAAGATAAATTCCTTTTTCTTGCAACAAAACTTGGCCAGGTAAAGAAAATAAATCTAAGTCTCTTAAGGCACCAGAGGTCATCAGGCATAAAGGTCATCAGTATTCCCGAGAATGATGCCCTCATGGGCGTTATTGTAACAACCGGGAACGATGAAATAATAATGGGAACAAAAAAGGGTATCTCCATACGTTTCAAAGAGGCTCAGGTACGTTCCATGGGAAGAGCGGCTTATGGAATCAGGGCTATAAGGCTCAAAGAGGGCGATGAGGTAGTTTCAATAGAAACCGTTATCCCCAATAGCTTTATCTTTACAGTTACTGAAAAGGCATACGGGAAACGTGTTCCCTGTTCTAAATTCAGAACCCAGTCACGGGGAGGCAGGGGCATGATTAATGTGCGGTGTGGAACAAAGAATGGGGATGTTGTCTGTCTCCAGAGCGTACAGGAAGATAATGAAATCATTCTTATCACCAATACAGGCAGAACAATCAGGTTGAATGCCAGAAACATACCGGTCCATAACAGGGGTGGCATCGGTGTGAAATTGATGGGTTTAGAGGATGATCAGAAAATAACCGGTGTGGCAATCATAGGCGAAGAATGAAGATAGCAGTTATCGGAGCAGGTGCATGGGGTACTGCCTTTTCCATGCACCTTGCAAAAAAAGGTCTTAAACCTTTAGTCTGGGTATACGAAAAAGAGCTTTATGACATATTAAAAAAAGAGAGGGTCAATACCTATTACCTGCCCTCCTTTATTCTGCCTGAAGAGATTCAGTTTACCACCAATCTTGAAGATGTTTACTCATGGTCAGATAATATTGTTATTGCCACACCCTCTTTTGCCTTAAGAACAATCATTGCTCAATTCTCACAAAATCTTGTAAATAAACATGTGCTCATTCTGACAAAAGGGCTGGAAGTGAAAAGCCACCTGCGTATGAGCGAGGTGGTGAAAGAAGTTGTGGGCAATGATTTCAATATAGCTGTTCTTTCAGGACCATCCTTTGCAAAAGAGGTTGCGGAAAGGCTTTTCACCTTAGTTGTGGTGGCATCAAAGAACAAAGAACTTGCAAGCTATTTTCAAAAACTGATTCATGATGAAGACTTAAGGGTCTATACGAGTGAAGATATAATAGGCGTTGAGCTTGGTGGCGCCATGAAAAATGTCATGGCAATAGGTGCAGGCATTATTCAGGGTATGCATCTTGGCACAAATACACAGGCAGCCTTTGTAACCCGGGCGCTTGCTGAGATTAAACGGCTCGGGAAAGTCCTTGGTGCTCAGGAAGTAACCTTTATGGGACTTTCAGGTATCGGCGACCTTATTCTCACATCTTATGGAGGCTTAAGCAGAAACCGCTGGTTCGGGATGGAACTTGCAAAAGGGAGAAAACCAGACGAGATTCTTAATTCTCAAAACGTTGCAGTGGAAGGCTATTACACAACCAGGGCTGCATTTGCATTCTCACAACATTTAAACGTGGAAATGCCTATAACCAAAGAACTCTATAAGATTATATACGAAGGGAAGGATATAGGAAGTTCGCTCAAAGATATTAAAAAAAGAAGCCTTAAAGAAGAGAGGGAATAAAAAAGGTGGTTCAAATTGATTTAAAGGTATTTGAAAGGATGGATGCACCGCAATTACGTAGCTATATCGAATTTCTATTATGGCATTACAGGGTAATTGATGCCTTCTGGTTCATCTATGTAGCAGAGGCCTATAATCAGGAAGTAGCAGAACGTCTCAATGAGAAGGTATGGGGAAGAGTAGCTGGCATGGCAGCTGAAGAACTTAAAAAGAGGTTTGGAATTACAGAAAAAGGACTGAAAGGCTTTATAAAAGCATTAAGATATTTCACCTGGACAATTATCGTGGAGTATCAGATTGAAGAGAAAGAAAAAGAAGTAACTATTACCGTCCCCCACTGTCCCACACAGGAATCAAGACTTAAGAGAGGGCTTAAAGAGTTTGTGTGCAAGGAAATGCACAAGGCTGAATTTGAAAGCTTTGCCCGTGTTATTGATCCGAATATAAGGGTGGAATGTCTCTATGCACCTCCAGACTCCCATCCTGAAGATACATTCTGCAGATGGAGATTCACAGAAAAGGGGTGAAAGGTCTGAATAGTTTTTTTCAAGTACTCACCTATCTTCTTTGAAAAATTTTCAACGGTATATAAGGCAATTTTACGAAATGAGAGAGACATCATGAGAATATGTTCGTGCCCACTGTTGAAATCAGGGGGCAATTATGGATTATTGGCTATTTCGTGCACCAGCCACTGTCCCTTTGCATTCTTCTCCAGAGTTATCCAGCGGTAATTAATACCATTTTGCCATCCTATCTGCTCACCGGCCGGTTTGACTTTTACCTCCAGTTTGACTTTGAATGATTGGCGGGTTGATGTCCACTCTTCTTTATATACCTCTTCAATTTTGTTAACTTTTAACGATTCAATTGTATTAAAATTGATGCCCCAAGCTTGCTTGGTATTTTCATTAGCATCCATCATAGCCAAAGCGTTCTGAATTTTTAGAGCAGACAAATTATTAAAAAAATTGGTGACAACTGCTTGTTGACTCTCACCGATTACCTGGCCTTTGTCCATTTCTGATTTTTTACTACTTAAGTCTAAAGACGAATCTCCTCTTATTCTTTCGGCGAATTTTCTGGCAATCTTCACTAAATCTTCACCGGGCACCGCCTTATCAATAGATTTTATTCTTATGTATCTATCTCCACCCAAAACCAAAGCCGTCTGCCAAATCTCATTTATCTTATTACGCATTACAAAATTATCCATCCCGATTGAGGGGTCGCTTTCGTACTTAGTGCCGCTCTTTTCATTATACGCTCTATCCTTGGCAAAATCTTTAGTATCATACACGACGACAATAAACGATCCACCCGGCTTGTAGCCATACTGGGTTTGGCGGTATTTTTCGCTGTAAGACGTATAGTAATAGCAAGAGTCCCCCATGCCTGGTAGACGCCCTTCGGTTTTCACGATTGGCTTGCCAATAGCGCTTTCTACCAATTCTTTTGGGAAATAACCGCAAACGTTTTCAATGGCATTACTTGCTTTTTTGGCTTCCTTTTGGGATTTGGTCGGCATTTGCGTCACGCCTGGCTTTTCTTCTGGTCCTTTCCCGCATCCACCTATCACCACCAACCCGATTACCAACACTGCTAAAAGTACCAGTTTCTCTACCCTGTTCACCTTTTTCATGTTCTCTCCTCTTAATTTTTGGTAGCGCATCAAAGCCCTAACATTTCCCATAATCATCCTTAACAGGAATCATCCTTAATTTTTTGTAACATGTGTCTGAAAGTTTGTCAAAAAGAACTCTCTATCGCTTCATAGAATTCCCCTATCTGAGGCAGAGACTCAGTGTGAGTCCTGTGGTCCCTCTCCACATATCCATTAAGCTTGGGTGATTGCGGACGATCTATTGGCCTCCTGCAGAAAGTGCCTTATAATGAAATTATATTGTACAAATATATAGTCATTTAAGGTAAAGTTATATTGGGCAAAAATGTTTGCAAAGGAGGGTTCGGAATGGCTGAAGTAGATAAAGGTGCTGTGGTAAAAAAGATAAAATCTCATGTAAAGGAGAACAAGATCTCCTGCAAGCAGGCGATGAAGATTGCTGAAAAACTCAATATATCCACCAGAGATTTAGGTGCTATCCTGAATGAAGAGAAAATAAAGATTGTTAACTGTCAGTTAGGCTGTTTTCCATAATACGCTGACCGCCTTTGCCCTTGCCTTTTTTTCTACTCCTATTTCACGTCAGGTAGGGTGCCCACATCTTAGCGGTCTCTTTTATATATGTTGCAGGAAGCCCTTTCACAATACGATTGTGACCTGGCAAAAGGGTATCAACATCCAGTTCGGAAAGTTTAAGCAGAGACTCTTTGAGTGCTCGTGCATTGGCGCCAAAAAGGTCAAAACGACCAATCGCATAGTCCGCATATACTACATCACCGGGTATCAGAATCTTCGCATCAGCGTTATAAAGGGCAATACCACCCATAGAATGGCCAGGTATATGGAGCACCTTCCATACCATATTTCCTATTTCCAAAGTCTCTTCATCTTCAGGGGTATAATCCACTTTGAACCTGAAGGCTCCTGTCTTTAAACCGTATTGCATCTGGCACATTCCCTTTAACTCATCCATACCATAAACTGCCCTTTCATCTCCCTTTTCAAGCAATTCAGCCTCACTCTTATGAACCCAGACCTCAATGTCAGGAAACTGTTTTTTGATTTCAGAAAGGCATCCTATATGGTCAAAATGAGTATGGGTCATTATAATTCTCTTGATGGAAGAGAGTTCAATGCCCATCTTTTTAATGGATTGAATCTTATATGTCCCCTTCCCTGTCAGACCAGTATCCACAATTGAAAGATCTTGTGATGATGGCTCGCCAATAATATAGATATGAGAATCAGGGATGAATTCATCCTGACCCTGTATGAAATATACACCCTTACTAATCTCTGGCATAAATCACTCCTCTATAAAGAATTATCAATAACCAATTTCAATAATCTTTTTTTAATCATGTCCTTCACTGAAGTGGCTTTTCAAAAGCTGACCCATTTTAGATGATATAGTCCTTACTGTCAAGAATTACTGTGATGAGGCACTCACCTTTTCAGTACCGATAGAAAAGTTTAAACGAATGGTAGATAATATGGAAAAAAGTTTCCTCATAATAAAAGGCTGGGCAAATGTGAGAAAGAGAATAGTAAGAACAACTAAGTGGTTGCTTCTTAGGGATGGAGTTTCAGGAGAACCATATTTGAAGCTTGATCGAATTCCCGCGTTGCACTGACACCCTTTATCTCAATTATAACTGCTTCCATCACAATAAAAGCGCGGCCTGATTCCCTGAGACAGCCTGTCTTTACACTGTCCCTCTTTCCATAGCTTCCATGCAAATGTGTTTTAGGTTCATCATTATGCCAGAATATGGTTCCGATACCCAATGTCTCATAGCTCTCTGTTAATTCACGCCATACTGGTACGGGAGGTAGCTCATCCTTTTCAGGTCCCACAACTATATTTCCATCCTTTATTCCACCGATAAGGAAAAATATGCCTGTCTTAATCATCTCCCTCTTTGCAATGCCTATCAGATTTTTAAGTATCTCATCTCCATCTTCAAATCGCACCACAATAACCCTTCCAACCTCACCTGTCTGATATTTCATATCTACCCCCTTCCAGATCTTTTACAGTAACCAGCTTGCTCTATTTTAAAATATTAAACTGATTGCACTCATATTTAAAAAATGTTTTCCATAAACCTGTTTATTTTATTATAATTAAAACAGATAAATAAGGAAGTAAAAAATTTCAATCATTATGTTCAGGAGGGGTAACGTGGACATACATATAGGAGAGATGCTGGCAAGAAATGGCAGGATGTATCCTGATAACGTTGCTCTGATTGAAAGGGTACCGGCAGAAAATAAGAGATTTGAAATCACCTGGAAGGAATTCGATAGGAGGGCGAATCTCTTTTCGAATGCTCTCATAGCAAAGGGTATAAGGAAGGGCGACAAAATCATCCATCTCATGAACAATTCAATTGATTGGCTTGTTGCCTATTTTGGCATTGTCCGCACAGGGGCATGGGTTGTACCCCTCAATTTCCGCTTTACAAGCAGTGACATCAAATATTGTGCAGATGTGGCAGAACCTGAAATCATAATCTTCGGGGAGGAATTTACAGAGAGGATAGAAGCTATAAGAAAAAAACTTCCCTTTGTCAAACATTATATCTGCACTGGAAAAAATATCCCTTCTTTCGCTGAATCATTTTCTGACCTGCTTGAAAAATCAGTTCCCATATCACCTGATGTAGAGATAACATTTACCGACCCCTGCGGGCTTTATTTCACCTCCGGCACCACAGGTCAGCCAAAACCAATTCTGCTCACCCACAAAAATATGGCATGTGCATGCATTACAGAAAAGATGCACCACTACCAGACTGTAAATGATAAATTCATACTGATTCCTCCACTTTATCATACAGGCGCAAAGATGCACTGGTTTGGAAGCCTTATTGTTGGTGGACCTGCTGTAATACTGAAGGGAATTTCACCGGAATGGATTTTAGAAGCAGTAAGTGAGGAGGAAGGTACGATCGTATGGCTTCTTGTGCCCTGGGCGCAGGATATACTTCTGAAACTTGATAGTGGAGAGTTGAAGCTTAAAGATTATAATCTTACCCGGTGGAGGCTTATGCACATCGGGGCACAGCCAGTTCCACCATCCCTCATAAAACACTGGAGACAGTATTTCCCTAACATGGCATATGACACAACGTATGGTTTGAGCGAAAGTACAGGTCCTAATTGTGTGCATCTCGGGATAGAGAATACACATAAAGTCGGAGCAATCGGCAGGCCTGGATTTAACTGGGAAACCCGTATCGTTAATGAAGAAGGAAGGGATGTTGCCGTCGGAGAGCCAGGAGAGCTTATTGTGAGAGGCAATGGAGTCATGAAAGAGTATTATAAAAATCCTGAAGCAACAGCAAAGACAATAAAAGATGGTTGGCTCTATACAGGAGATATGGCAAAACAGGATGAAGATGGCTTCATTTACATCGTTGACAGGAAAAAGGATGTAATCATCACAGGCGGTGAAAATGTCTTTCCTATTGAAGTTGAAAATTTCCTCCACACCCATCCAGGTGTAAAGGATGTTGCAGCGATTGGTTTTCCTGACGAACGGCTGGGTGAAATTGTTGCAGTTGTGATTGATATAGTGCCTGGTAAGGCAGTCTCAGAACAAGAAGTTATTGAGTATTGCCAGAAACTGCCAAAATATAAAAGACCCCGAAAGGTCATTTTCGGCGAAGTTCCCAGGAACCCTACAGGCAAAATAGAGAAACCAAAGCTGAGAAAAAGATATATAGGTATTGAGGGGGCGTTTAAAATTTAATCAGAGACAGAATAATTTTCATATCAGGATTCTGCAAGTATCTCCACAATCCGTGGAAATATATATTCTGCTGTATCAGCACGGGCACCACCATGGGTGATAATAAGGTACCTTCCTTCGCATATCCTTTCAGCACATGCCTTTACTTCCTTAGCCAGATTGAGAAAGAAATTTCTTGTCAAACCAATATCTCCATAGTCACCCTGACCGGTATCATGGCCAAGATTGTGAAGTATCATGAAGGGCTTGAAATTTTCTGCCCTTTGAATNNCTTCCCCACACATCGACATCAACCTTTGTACCTTCTTCAATAACATTATTATAACTGCAAAAACAGACATGAAGTACATCGAGGTCTCCTTCAAAGACTGCCCTCGTGCCATCACCGTGGTGGCAATCTGTATCGAGTATGGCAAATCTCTTATGACCCACACGATCTCGTATATTCCTTATAGTCGGACCAGAACATGAAAGGTATGTCCCGCCCCATCCTGAAGAAGGCCCACTGTGGTGTCCTGCACCAACGGAAAATACAAGTGCGTTCTTCAATCTACCTTCTGCTATCATCTCCCCTGCTTCCACACATCCACCAACAGCAAGGGTTGCACCTCTGTAGTACCAGCTCCTCTTTACATCTTCGATATATTGTCGTGTGTGAACCTTAAGGAGTATCTCCTCTGTTGCAGGTTTTGATTCAAAAAAAGCAACGCCAGGCAAAGACAGAGCCTTTTCCATCACCTCTGGAAAATTGTGAAATTTATCCCCGATTATAGGCCAGTCTTTATTTTTAAGCTCATTATGAAAGAAAACCCCTGTTTTCATCTCCTTACCTCTTTTAAAAGTTTGTTCCTCCTGCGCGGTTTGCAGTTTCTATTGCCTGATAGGCAAGGTCTATAGACTGTCCAAGAATATTTAAGACCTGAGCAGGATTATGAAAACCCATACTATTCTCAGCAGCTACAAAATCCCAGTACCACTGCGCCTTCCGCACAAGCTCCCGTGCACGATTGAGTTCTGTGAGGTCAACCCTTGAGTAAGCAGAAACCTTCTTTATTACATCGTGCGCCCTGGCAATTGTTGTGCCTGCTGTATGCTGTAACTGCCAGACATTATTCTGGATTGTCTTCACACGTCCAAGCAACCATTCCACACTCTCAGAATGGCAGGGTCTGCAAGATGCTTCAGCGTACTTCATAGGACTTGACACCCAGTGAGACGTATACTTTTGCCCTTTCTCGCGCATATATGGCATATGACAGTCTGCACAGGATACGCCTGCCTTTCCATGGTTTCCATTACTCCATGTTTCAAATTCCGGGTGCTGGGCTTTCAGCATCTTTGCCTGCGAATCAGGATGAATCCAGTCCTGCTCAAACCCAAAAGGCTTACCTGCGTAATAATTGTAAATCTCTTCAGGATGAAATCCCTTATCCCACGGGAATATAAGCTTTGATGTATCCGGCTCAAAATAATATTCTACATGGCACTGTCCGCACACATAACTGCGCATCTCTTCACGGGATGCCTTTTTTACGTCAATCCCCTTCTTCTGCATAGCCTCTATAAAGGCAGGATTTACGATACGAAGGCTCATAGTTGCAGGGTCGTGGCAGTTTGCACACACAATAGGATGTTTTATCTTCGGAAATAGTTCGGAAATAGGTGCCTTAGCATATTTCCAGCCCATATCTCTGTATATATCAATCAGATGAACGGTCTTGCATGTCATGCAAGCTCCAGGACTCATCGATGTAATCCGTTTTGTACCTTTAATGTCTTCCATTGCATAGGGATGCCCTCTATCTTCTGTATAGTCCTTGCTGAATGCCATACCCTTAAAATTCATGAGTATTTCCTTCTGTTTTATCGAATGCTGGACCTTCAGGCTTCCACCATAGCCTGTTGGTGAAGCTGCCATATCAAGGTTCTTTCTGTAACTCTCATATTCGAGAGGGTAGAATCTTCCCCATACAGCAGGGTCATATTCACCTGCAGGAATTTCTGCAAGCTTGACCTCTGAAGGGGGTTTTGAAACCACTACCCGTACAACAATAAAAACAAGGCTCAAAACAACTACCATTCCGAGAAACATGGCAAAAGATCTTGCACCTTTACTCAATTTTTATCCCCCTTTTTTCAGACCCCTCCCATGAACAAGACCATTGTGACATTTCAAACAATTCTGATTGCCCTTGCCCATAGGCGTTTTTTCCACTGTAGAGTAATGGCATTTCAGGCAGTTTCCATTCATTATATTTTTTGCCTTATCCGAGGGCCTGATTGTTGCTGGATAGTCACGTAAAATCTCATGGAAAAGGTCATTCATTCCGGCACTTGTTTTATAAGCAAACCTTTCAAAAATAAAGGCATCTGGCAAGTGGCATTCGATACAGGCAAATTGTTTATGTTTAGACAGTGTCCATGCTTTATATTCATGCTCCATACTGTGGCAGGCACTACAAAATCTTGCGCTACCGGTATAGTGATAAACCCCTCCTATTCCACTCATAAGAACTATGCCAATAAATATACCAAACCATAAAGGTCTACCTATATCAGTACGCTCGGATTTTTTTCTATCCGTAACAAAGATGTGTTTTAAAATCTTTTTATAAAGCAAGGTCTCTTAAATCACCCTTCCCTTTAAACATGCTTGATTTATTCTACAATGAGGTAAATAATTTTATCAATAAAAAGATAACCTCTGTCAGCGCGTTCGCTCGTGCCTCCTTCAGGAATACCTTCTTCCTTATAGTCAAGGATTATAAAATATTTCTTGAAACATAAAGTTAGTGGTGGTAATCAATAGATAAATGACATAGGTTTTGAGAGCTGGATAATAAATAAAAACTTATGGAGATTATGTATATAATGATACGGCATTTTCGAAGGTTCCTGGTAACCTTTTTTTGAAATGCTGCAATGTAAAGTCAAAAACCGACAATAAATACATAATATGCTTAAAAGATAATGTTAGAAAGTAAAGAAGGAAATGCTATGGAGAATAATTTCAAGATAGATCATATTTTTATATCTACATGGCACCCCAGATATGACGAAATTGCAGGCGATGAGCTTGAATACAGGGACCTTGTTACCTTAACATACAGAGAGATTCACGAAAAAGGCACGATATCCCGGGAAACATTTATTCGTATTCTTAATTGGAAATCACCACGGGTAAAGGGAATTGTCAGACTTAATGAATTCAGCATTTATGAAAAGGGTATTAGTGCCGCTTATAGTGCTGAAGAAAATGAAAAACTTGAGACACTGATTCGCCTTCATGGTATCGGTACACCTGTAGGTTCTACAATTCTTCATTTCATTTATCCAAATTCTTTTCCCATCATTGATGTAAGAACCTCGGAAACCTTATACTATGCTGGCCGCATTAAATCCAAATTGACTGATCTTTCACACTACCCCTCATTTCGGTCAGAAATATTAAAAATAGCCAAAGAAAATCCATCTTTCTCTCTTCGAGAAATAGACAGGGCTCTTTTTGCGAGATATAATCAAATGTTGTGTATGGCAATAAAAAAGACGTATCCTTTTATATCTCAAAAACAAACATTGCCTCTTGAGTCCAGAGGCAAAAGGAGGATACGTCTTATGGAAAAGAATGAACCAGTTGAGGTAGAAAAGCAAGAAAAAGATGAAGCAAAATCCATTTTGGAAGAGATCATCCGAGAAGGGGCAAGAAAGATGTTGCAGGCAGCAATAGAACAAGAGGTTGCTGAATATATCTCGTCTTTATCAGATAAAAAGGATGAAAGAGGCAGGCGTACGGTTGTAAGAAATGGTTTTCTTCCTGAACGTTCTATTCTTACAGGTATTGGTCCTATAACAGTAAAACAACCCAGGG
>DHGO01000066.1:476-3061 GCA_002402795.1 Deltaproteobacteria bacterium UBA4796 | reverse complement strand
AGGCTTGCAAAAAGGTTAGATTTGTGTCGTGTCGAACTATACATGCGAAGGAGGTTCTATGAGGACAGTGAACAGTTTTCTGCTGGTGTTTTTTTTATTCCTGCCTATATGTTTGGCTGCAGCAGAATTTAGGGGGCTGATCGAACCACATATGGTCATCAAGATCGGTAGCCCTATTGAAGGTGTTCTTGCAACGGTCAATGTCGACCGAGGCGACTTTGTGCGGAAAGGACAGATTCTGGCAACACTCCAATCGGGTGTGGAGAAAGCCTCTATGGAGGTTGCTCGTGCTCGCTCAGAAATGGAAGGGCCCGTCAGGGGTAAAGAGGCCAGCAAGGTGTTATTTGAAG
The DNA here is from genome assembly GCA_002402795.1 of Deltaproteobacteria bacterium UBA4796. Taxonomy (GTDB): domain Bacteria; phylum Desulfobacterota; class Syntrophorhabdia; order Syntrophorhabdales; family Syntrophorhabdaceae; genus UBA8905. The sequence goes on along the minus strand of DHGO01000066.1, from coordinate 2,711 downwards.
ATAAAAAGAACCGTATTGAACGGATTTACAAGAAGCAACTTTCCTCGCCAGCCGAGATGGAGGAGGCCAATGCGAACATGGTAGTAGCCGCTATGCAACTAAAAGAAGCACAGGAAAACAAACGAATCGCCGAGCTGGAGTATAAGCTTGCATCCGAAGTGGTAAATCGCTTGACCATCTTGAGTCCGATCGATGGGGTGGTAGTGGAAAGATTTCTTTATACGGGCGAATACGTCAAAGAACAACCAGTTGTAAAACTTGCGCAGATTAACCCACTCAACGTAGAAGTCATAATATTGGCACAGTATTTTCCCTCGATCAAAGTCGGGATGAATGCTAAGGTGATACCTGAGGCCCCATTTGGTGGAGAATATACAGCTGTTGTGAAAATTGTTGACCGGGTGATAGACGCCGCAAGCGGTACATTCGGTGTAAGACTACACCTACCTAATCCACACAACCGTCTGCCTGCTGGTATAAAGTGCAAAGTTATTTTCCCGTAAGAATGACAGCAGGAATCATTGGTTGTTCCGACTGTTTCCTATGGCCTTGTCTATGCGTGCTTGGGCGATTTTTCGATCGTAAAGGGCTCCGATATAAGCAAACTCGGCATTCGCATATGCTGTAAGAGCATCCGACACCTCGATTGCTGTAGCGAGTCCCGCTTCATATCGTTCTGTAGCTAATTCCGCATTTTCCGTCGCCTGTTTCAGTGCTACTTCTGTACTCCAAATACGTTTTGTCGCTTCGTTTAGCGCCAAATACCCCTGCTCAAGGTCTAAAAAAATTGTCTGTCTCAAACTTCTCTCGTTGGCAGTTTCCACCTTTAGAACTGCAACAGCCTCTGCCACCTGGTAGGACGTGACAAATCCGTTAAAAAGCGGGAGTACCATGAACGCACCAGCTGTCCATCCATGGTCTATTGGGAATTTTGTTCCCACATACGTGAATGTGGCAGAGCCGTTGATGGTCGGCAGGTGTGCCCTTTGCGTAGCTTTCACCGATTGTTGCGCAGCCTCTTTCCTTTTCTGCACAGACAGAAAATCCGGTCTTTGAGCAAATGCAATTCGTAGTGCCTCCTCAAGCGATAGGTCGGTGGTTCCAGAAACCAGGTCATCCTCGAGCGTATAGGTTGAACCCTCTTCAGGGAGACCCATGGCGTTATTGAGAGTAGCCCTGGCAACCCTCACGCCATATTCTGCCCTTGTCTGATTGACTTCTGCATTGCTTAGGTCAACCTCTGCCTTTGTAACATCAAGCTTCGGCCTGGCCCCTTCTTCATAGACGACTTGTGCTTGCTCGAGCTGTTTCTTGAATTGTTCTACAGATTTTACAGTAACGCCCCGGGCTCGTTGCGCAGCCAGCAGATTGTAGTATGACTGTTTCACGTCAAAAATGACCTGCTCTTTTGTGGACGCAAGATCATAGCGGGCTGCCTCTGCACTTAACTTTTGGGCTTTTACCTGCGCTCCTGTCTTACCAAAATCAAAAAGAAGTTGGCTGAGACTCCCTACGGCGGCATATTGCTCGTATGCCCTGTGAGCTAATCCCGTGGGGACATAGTTGCCCGGTGGAAGCCCAGAACTAGAGGTGGTGGTTGCTGTTTCTTGTTTAACTGGCCAGATCGTGGTATAGCTAGTAGAAAGGTTGATATGCGGGTAGTAGCTACCACGCGCCTGCCCCAACTTGGCCTCTCCTGATGCCACCTGACCAGATTGGGCCTCTATAGCTGGGTGGTTCGTAAGCGCTACCTCGATGGCCTTTTTCAGGGTAAGTATCTCGGGCATTACCACTGTTTGCGCAGAACAGGTTAGCGTGCTCAAGAAAACAGATGCTGTTAAAAAAAAAGCAGAAAGGCTAACTCCGCGCCTCAAATTATCTCCTGCTTTCATAACACCTCCTTTTGCCGAAGCAAGTATTGTATTAACTTCCGGCCCTGGGTCAATCGAGAGTATTAATATGCATACCCTTGCAACTGGCAATGTTACAAGAACTTTTACGAAATATTACCTTGCTATATGGAATTTGTCAAAAGTTTTCTAATCATAACTTCGCCGTTAATCTTTGGAGTTCATCAGAGCCTTCAAAATGCTTTAACCCCCCTAATTTCTTGGACTGAATTTTATCAACAGTTTACTAATCATGCAAAACCTTTCTTATAGCATTCCGATGAAAACTTATTATATCCTCTGGAAGTATCTATCAATAATACTAAGAAACACATCTATATGCGCA
>DHGO01000066.1:0-417 GCA_002402795.1 Deltaproteobacteria bacterium UBA4796 | reverse complement strand
AAACAAACATTGCCTCTTTAAGTCCAGAGGCAAAAGGAGGATACGTCTTATGGAAAAGAATGAACCAGTTGAGGTAGAAAAGCAAGAAAAAGATGAAGCAAAATCCATTTTAGAAGAGATCATCCGTGAAGGGGCAAGAAAGATGTTGCAGGCAGCAATAGAACAAGAGGTTGCTGAATATATCTCGTCTTTATCAGATAAAAAGGATGATAACGGTAGGCGTACGGTTGTAAGAAATGGTTTTCTTCCTGAACGTTCTATTCTTACAGGTATTGGTCCTATAACAGTAAAACAACCCAGGGTAAGGGATAAAAGGGAAAATAAGCAAATATTCACCAGCTACATTCTTCCTCGTTATATGCGCCGTATCCCTTCAGTTGATAATCTCATCCCTGTATTGTATCTGAAGGGTATATC
>DHGO01000033.1 GCA_002402795.1 Deltaproteobacteria bacterium UBA4796 | reverse complement strand
TAGCTCTATCTCTGATTCACTTAAGGGTTTCTTTGAGCCTCCTACATCAGAAAGTCTGCCCTTTTTCTCTGCCCTTATCCAATAGGTTATTGTTGACTTAGGGATCGATAATAAACGTGCAACCTCTGATGCCTTTAATCCATCCTCTGTTATCATCTTTACCGCCTCTTCCCTTAAGCTCTCTTGTATATACTGCGTTGGGAATCTTCTCCATTGTGGCACCTCCATTCTTTTATTATACATCAATCTTGGTGTCCACTAAAGGCATCATACCTCAAATCTCCTTTCTCTCTAATGGTAGTCTATTCGTTTAAAACATGCCATAAATTACAAAATCATTTTGAGAAAGAGCCATATTATTCGAATTCCTCCGACTCTTCTGCTGGATAAAAGAAATATAGGTCTTTATGGTTTATTTCATCGTGGCGGGTGGCTATAAGATACTTTTCCTCTTCCTTTCTGAAAAAGATGGCTTTCTGCTCCAGCCTGTCCAGTTTATCAGGTACACCATTCTCTTTCAGTAATCTCTGTACCTCTTCAAAAAGTTTTTTATTTCCAGCAATGTATTTCCCTTCCTGGAGGATTTTACAGGCAACCATATGCTTGAATGTGTCAAAACGAGCCTGTTCACGAACACGCTCTATCCTCTTTACGATATAGTCAATCTCTTCATTGACAGAAGGAGAGATAAGGACTCTGTATTTTTCCTGATAGATTTTTTCGTCGAGCAGTTTGATAAAAGTATCGGTTGTCCTATCATGGAGCACAACAATAAGGTCTATATCAGAACCACGTACGAGCCTTCCTGTACTACGTTCTGGTCTTGGTACATCATGAGCCATATTATATACAATGTCACCTGCCAGAATAAAACATGCCTGCTCTCCTAAGGAGTTACCCTCGTATTGAGATTGAATTTTATTCACAAAGGTTTGTGTAAGTTCCAATTTGAGGCGGTTCACGTTATTAATGTGGGAAATGATTTGGGAAGCTCTTCTAAAAAGAGATTGTGGTTTCTTAGAAAGTCCAACCACTGAGTAGGTAAGAAATTCTCTTAAAATTGAAGGCGAGAGACGCGCAAAACCCTTCACCTGCCTGTCGAGTCTCAGATACCTAATACCTATTGTTTTTACTCTCAATTCCTTTGATTTTTTGCATGTCTGCCACAGAAGGAGATTATCCGTATTCGTTAATGTCTTGATCTCTGCGCCCGTGAGAGGTCCTTTTGATTCTATAAGGTCTATTAACCTTTTTTCCATGAATCTACATGAGAAGGGATGTTTTGCAAAAGTGTTCTATTTATATAAGCTTTTATACAACCTTGATATCTATGTTCTTCCTGTAGAGGACATCTTTATTTGCAAGGAGTTGATGTGCAGCAATTCGGTCTATCACATAGATAAGAACCCCTCCTCTGTTCGAATATATCTGGCCATATGAGATGGGCGCCTCTGGGGTTACCTCTCCCAGAAGTGATGCAGCTATAGGCTCAACCTTTCTTTCACCATTTGCAAGTAATACTACAGCCTTTGCCTGATATATAAGTTCTGCACCCATACTGACTGCATAATGTGGCGCTTCTCTTATCGATGAGAAATGACCATCTGCAACAGCATTGCGTACTGTATTGTCATCAAGTTTTACCAGAAGCACCTTGCTATTCTTAAAAGGGATACCCGATTCATGAAAAGCCACATGACCTTTTCCTCCAACACCAATAATCTGTATATCAATACCGCCTGCATTTTTGATTTTTTTTGCATAACCATCAAGGATAACCTTTTTTATCCAGGCAAGGTAGGGGGATGAGGCATTATTTCTTATGGCAATTGAACGGCCAGCATCCATACCAAGTTCCTTCCAGTCTTGGGGGTGAGTTTTCAGTTCCCTTACAAGCTGTTTCTGCTCAATAAGCGAGCCATAGGGTAGACTCGTTTCAATAAACTTTTTTTGAAGGAGGCCGAAAAACTCCTGAATCATGAAATAACAATAGCTTTCCCTGTGCATTACCCGTTGTTGTGCATTTTCTCCAGGAAGACCGACATACTCATCGAGATTAAAACTCCTTATCCGTGTGCTATCAAACTCTCCAGCATTTGCTGCTCTTGCCAAATGTTTATAGAGACCTGTTGGTGAATTACCTGTTGCCAGGCCTATAACAACCTCTTTTTTTTCCTTCTGTATGTGTACTATATGGTTTTTTACAATATCAGCCGCCACCTCGCTCATATGAGCGAAATCGTTTGTGACAAAGACTGTAACCGACATATGTCTCCTATCCTTATCTATTTCAGCTGATTAGCCGATCGCCCCTTGAATGACCTCAGCGATCTGTTTGCAGTATCTTTCTGTAATTTCGTCAGTAGGTCCTTCTACCATTACACGGCACATATTCTGTGTCCCTGAGTAACGTACGAGTACCCTTCCATCATCACCCAATGCCCTTTCTACCTCTTTGATGACTTCCATTACCTGAGGCAACGTAGAGATCTCCGGCTTACCCCTTACCGTGATGTTGATAAGTTTTTGAGGATATATCTCCATCATGCTTGCAAGCTCTGAAAGGGTCTTGCCAGTTTCCATCATGGCTGCTATAAGCTGCATGGCTGTGATAATGCCGTCCCCTGTGGTATGATGCTCGAGAAAGATCATATGACCTGATTCCTCACCGCCCAGGACTGCCCCCCGGCGAATCATATCCTCAAGCACATACCGGTCACCGACCTTTGATGCATGGTGTTTGAACCCATACCTTTTGCATGCCACAGTCAGTCCAAGGTTGCTCATCACAGTGCTTACGATTAGATTGTTTTTTAGCCGACCCTTATCCTTTAACATCTTTGCACAGATAGTAAGGACCTGGTCACCAGAGATTTCTCTTCCTTTCTCATCAACAGCAATGAGCCTGTCTCCATCGCCATCAAAGGCGAGCCCTATCTGTGCCCCTGTTTCCACAACGCGTTTTCTGAGATTCTGTGTATACTGGGAGCCACAATTATCATTAATGTTGATACCATTCGGAGTGTTATGGATAACATCAATTTTAGCGCCCAGTTCAAAGAACGCCTCAGGAGCAACTCGATAGGTGGCACCATTCGCTGTATCAATAACTATTTTCATCCCTTCCACGGACAGCTCCCTTGGAAAGGTGTTTTTGAGAAATACGATGTAACGGCCATTTACATCTTCTATCCGGTATGCCTGCCCCATATCCTTTGGAGGTGGAACCATGCTGGATAATGTGTTATCAAAGATTAGTTTTTCAATGGTTTCTTCCTGTTCATCGGAAAGTTTAAAGCCATTGCCGGAAAATATCTTAATTCCGTTATCCTGATAAGGATTGTGAGACGCTGATATGACAACACCTGCATCAGCCCTCATGCTCTGTGTTATAAATGCAATACCCGGTGTAGGAAGTACCCCTACAAGATAGGGGTCTCCACCCATAGAAGAAATACCTGATTCCAGTGAGCTTTCGAGCATATACCCTGATATACGGGTATCCTTACCGATGATAACTCGGACACGATGATTGGGTTTCTTAAGTAGATAAGAAATTGCCTGGCCAACAGAAAATGCAGTATGAGCGTCCATGGGATATCTGTTTGCCTCTCCTCTTATCCCATCAGTTCCAAATAATTTGCCCATAAGAGTCTCCTTCAATAAGATTATAACGATGCTTTTTTAAACATATTCAAGGCAGGGAATTCTTGTGCAATTTTCCTGCAAAATGCTTTCACCACACTATCAAGCCACTTTGTTCCATTCTTAGAGACAGCAGAAGGAAGGTTCTGTATAACTTCAATATAATTGCCACCGTACTGTTCTTTGTTTTTCATAAGGGTATCCAGGAACCGTTCCTGCTCTTTTGCTCCTTCATGATCAATAGTTTTATTTTTTAATACCTCTTCAACGAGACCTATTCTTTCGCAGAATTCCTTTTTTGCTGAATTTATCCAGCCTTCCTGTTTTTCAGAGGCCTGTTTGATTTTTGCTGCCATGTCTTTAAGCCTTTTGATCCGCTCGTCTTTTGCCATCTGAAGTTTTTCAAGCACCCCTGCATGGATAAGCATGCCAAATTCCTTGCCCTCAAAAAACATCTTCCTTACATGTATATACCACTGCTCTAAGGCAAGAAGATTTCCAATATACAGCACATTGTTTTCTATTATACGAACCAGATTCGGGTATGCCACAGGTATTCGGTCAATGATTGCCCCATGATGACCCTTGCCAACAATGAGTTTATCCTCTACATCCAGGTCCCTGCGGAGTATTGAACCAGCTGCTATGGTATTACCATATCCAATCCGGATGGGTCCAACCATACCACCCTGCCCGCCAAGAAAGATAGGTGGTTTATTAAGCATCACACCTCGAGGAACATCTCCTATCAAAGATGCGGTAGCCTTATCACCTTCTGGAGTAAAATTGAAGTGGATATAAGAACTTCCTACCTCGCTATGATTTTTTCGACTTGTTCCACCTGCCATAAGACAATCACAAAAATTGATAAGACTTCCAAGGGTAACAAAAGGAAAGAGGATTGTCTGTTTTAAACCAACACAATGGGCGCCACTTGCCTGTTCTTCAAGGATACATGCCTCACGAACCTGTGCACCGGAACCCATATTAGCGCTCTCAAGAAAGACAGATTGTGTAAAGTAGCCTCCCTTTAATTCGACCATTGGTCCAAGCTGACAGTTATCAACTGTGACAGGTGCTTCGTAGCCAAGTTTTACTCCAGCAGAGATAACGGTTTTCTCACCATAGATTCTACATCCGGGATAAAGTACAACACCATTCGCAGAGATGTTGTCCATGTTTACTTCATCACCCACATGGATTGTAAGGGGATTTGGTATATTCACACCCTTTTTTATGAGCGCCATTATTTTGTTATATCCTGATGGTTTTAGCTCCATTCTCTCCTCAAAATTTTATGAAACTTATCAACTTTAAAGAGGTATGTCAATATCGCTGTTGCAGGTATATTGTTGCAGAAATTATTCTATTTTTGGCCGATCAGGTGCACGGGGGCTGGTTCGCTTCATCTATAAATATCTTTTCGATGACCAACTTTTACTATCCATATGGTAAGTGCCTTGCCTTGAGCTGTAAGATGTCCGCTGGAATGATTGATTGGGCGTATTCATACTCGGGTGTTTTTTGGTGGGCTCAATTCACGGATTAAGAAAGTTTCGAGCGCTGGAGCCAAATAGGCAAACTCGTTAGGAAACCCAATTGTGAGAATTGAGGTAACACTGCTCCATGATTCTCTAAGCTTGGACCAGCATTGGCCGCGCTGGCGATCTGACGTGATAACATGCGCTATTAACCGTCTTGATATTCCGTGATCGGGATAAAGGCCACCGCCCTTGCTGGCACCTGGGTCAACATAGAGAAGTGCAGTTCCAGAGAACAAGGCATAGCAACCTCCCAAGTCGTAATTTGGAACTGAGCCATAGAGGAACTCCTCCCAGTTTTTCCAGTATGGTCGCTGACAAGATAGCGTCTCTTTAGACCAATGTCTGCGGAAGAATTTGCTTGTAGTTTGTTCGAGTCTGGCGGAGTCATTCATGTACATGCCGCCTGACGACTGAAATCAGCGGCGGTGTTTTTTGCCATCCGCTGGATTTTATTGTTGAGTGTTGCCTCGTTTAATTGCTTTCTCAACAATCTGTTTTACAAACTCTGGAATTGTCTGTCCTGATTTCTTGGCATCAGTTTTCAGTTTTTCGTATTGTTCCACTTCTTTGCTTTGCCATATCAAATCAAGCCGCCTAACCTGTCTCATAGCGACGTGTGAATAATCTTCCGGATACGCCCAGTAACAAGAAAGGCAAATTTCCTTTTTCTTCAAAGTTTGCCAATTTTCACAATGCTCGCATGACCACGACTTTGCTCGATTTGCTGAGCCAGATAGTAACATAAAATTATCTGGCTTCAGTTCGCCGCTGTCACCATCGCCTCCAACTTCATAAGAAACACGATGGTCTATTTGAAGCTCACATTCATCCATGTTTTCAAGATATATAAAACATTTACATCCATACTTCTCTATGAGAAATTCTTTAATTTTCTTTGAAAGACCTGTACGCCCCGACAGCTTTTTGAATCGCTTTTTGTTTATGTCTCCAAAACGGTAAGCAGCAATCTTTCTGCCATCTGACCCTGTTACACGAAAAGTATCAAGCGGAATACCATGCTCTCGAACATCTCGAACCGCCCTTGGAGGATGATTGTATCCATATTTTGCCTTTAGTTCTTCTGTTGTGATATGTCCATGCTTCAAAATATGTTCAATAACAGTCTTAGGACGTTTTGTAGTAACAGATCTGCAAAGCTCAAGAAACTCTTTTGGGTATTTTTAGCGCCCCCTTGACTCCATCAAAACAAGCTGTTCAGTTTTGCGTTTTCTGTGAAAATACGGTAAAGCCGCAACTTCTTCAGCTAATTGTGGTGATAAATATAAGGACTCAACAGTAATAGCATCTCGTTTAAGTAATGTAGCCTGAGATGACCGTCCAGCTTCCAATTCAATTAGAGTGAGCGAAAGGTTTTTGGGTAAGCAATTACCAAAAGTTTTATTTCCTGTACGGCCATCATAACTGACGGCGTAACGAATATTACGGGTATTTAACTCTGCTAATGCCATTACAAACTCATCATGCAATATCCCGGAAAAATAACGAGAATCTCTATCACCACATACTCCCTGATAAGGAGGGTCCATATAAACAACATCGTCTTTATTTACATTTAATAATACATCCTTGTAATCAAGAGACGATATTATAGTTTTTCCTTTCAAAAGATAAGAGACACCAAGAATATTTTCTCTCATCGTTTCAGGACGTGCGCCGTGACGCCTCTTGTCAGGACTTTGATTAAAAAGTCCTTCGGTATTGTAACGCACTGAACCTTTCACACAACGAGCAAGCAAATAAAGAAATAATCTATGGTCGCCTGTTCGGTTAAAATCCTCTCTAACCCGATAATAATGTTCTATGGGGTCATCATGTTGCTGATTCCATAGTGTTTCATAAAAATTGGATATTTCTGCAGGATGATTGATGATGAGCCCAAGCAATTCCATAAGAGGCTTATTCAAATCATTTATCCAATATGATTTTGCTCTGTTTCGCGCGGCACACGCTACTGAAATAGCAGCAGTTCCAGCAAAAGGCTCTACAAGTCTTGGGAATCTGTTTGGTAAGTACCGGAGAATAGTTGATGCAAGAACTCGCTTGCTTCCTTGATATTGTATAGGATGTGGAATTTTCATCTCATGCCTTTAATTTGCCTTGCTGTATTATACACCTAACAATAAATATCCGTATTTTTTATTTTAAAATTCTGCTATATAGTTTTTCATATGTCGATAATATAAAAGCAAATTATTTTAAAGTATTATGCTTGTTTTTTATATCGTAATTACATCATAATACCCCTGAATAAGAAGGTTGGTTTTTTATTTAAATGTAACTGAAATTTCAACCGGTCCATTGGGGTCAAGGTCAATATATTTTGCCCTTACAACTCCTGGTTTTGCAGGCATCATCTTCCCTATGGTACCAAGGGAGAGTAAATCACCTTCCTTCACTTTTTTACCCTCAGCTGCAAGAGAATCTTTTATCCAGAGAACAACAGCAAGAGGATCTCCGAGAAGGGCGGAGCCTTTACCTTCTGTTACCACAGTTCCTTTCTCGTCATACACCTGGAGGGTAAAGTTTTTGAGACGAGCCATCCATTCCGGTGTTGCTGAAAGAGGTATGGGTTCACCCATAACACCATAACGGGCACCAACGTTGATGGCAAAAATTGCAGGGCCACTCATTTTTAATTTCGGGTCATATACAAGGTCTGGTAATTCGATGAAAGGAATTACCACATCGAGATTTTTTAATGCGTCTTCTGGTGTTTTTGCCTTATTTATTGCTTCGTTGCTTACCCTTACAATTAAATCACCTTCGCTTAATGGGCGGGCACCGAAGTTCGCCTCAATTGTGGCACCGCTTTTGAGTATCATCTTTTTTAATAATGTACCCCTTACAGGATTGGTTACACCAAAGGCTTTCTGTGCATTGGGATTAGTGAGGCCTGCCTTATAACCAACAGGCTCCCCAAACTCCTTTGCAATGATGGCAACGAATTTTTCCTGTACTTTAAATGCCTGTTCCATTGTCATTGCAGGGTCTACTTCGGCTACGGGTATCTTTTTCAGGAAATGGTCAGCAAGTTTTGTTGCAAAATCCTGAGCCTGGAGAGAAGAAAGCTGAATGGAAAAGAGAAGAGCAAATACAAGTGATAAAATGAATGAATACCGCAGAAATTTGTTATGTTTCATATATATCCCCCTTTATTTAATTTATATTAAAATGATAACAGAGCGCTTTGATATTGTCAACAACAGCTTATTTGTCTGTAAGTTTGCAGATACATATGAGATATATTTCGGAACTTCTGCTTCTCGATGCAGCAGGTTTGAAAAGGGTAACCTGCTTAAAGAATCTTTTTAAATCTCTGATTATTTCTTTTAGGTTCTCAGAAAAAAAGGATTTAAGAACAAGATTCCCCCCTGTCTTGAGAGACTTTTTAATAATATCTTTCACCGAGAGAAAAAGCTCATGTATGTTTTTATCATCTACTTCTTTGATGCCGGAAAGGTTTGGTGATATGTCACATGTAATTGCATCGAAATGTTTTAATGATAACCCGGACAATATCTTATCGAGAGGTAGACTCCTGATGTCACAGGTATAGGTAATCACATTTTTACAGGACAAAGGTTCAACAGGGATTAAGTCAACTCCAACAACCGTACCCTTTTCGCCAACAAGGCCTGACAATACCTGGAGAAAACTACCTGGTGCACAACCAAGGTCCAGTACCCTGTCACCCTTTTTTATAAGGCGGAACCTGTTCTGGATTTCTTTTAATTTATACGCACTACGGGCTCTGTATCCTTTCTCTTTTGCCTTCTTGAAAAAGGTATCTTTAACGATGTATCTGGTCATAGGGATTGACGATAATTCCCTGTTCTTGCTCTTCTTCAGGCCGGTCAAGGGATTTTTTAATGAAAAAGAGGAGGGCATCATTGATATGATTTTTTTGTTTCACCATTTCTATAGACCCTCGATAGGCAGCAAGGTCATGGAGCATATAGAAAATATACGCATAGTCCTCAAACATCCTTTTTGTATAATGGGTCTTTTCTTTAAGCTCTTCTTTTTCCATAAGAGTCCGCAATAAAGCATCTTTCTTTTCTTCCACCATATATGAAGGCAGAATCAGGGTTTCTGCCCCTGCACTCTGGTAGGTCTTTTTATCCTCATCCATTCCAGTCCACGATAGAAAAAAAGGTGTAAAGAGGTCATGTGACAGCAATTGCTCAATGGGTAAAGGCGTAATAGATTCTGATATATTTATTGTATAGATATCATCAGGTCTCTGTATGGTATGCCGTATATGAGAAGAAAAAGCCTTGAAAAATTTTAATTCTTCAGTATACCTGCCAGAAAGGGCTGCAGATTCCTCGATAAGAAAGCTTGCATACCGTGGTGAGATTTCTACGAATAAAATGTTTCTATTTGTTTTTCTACGGTAGTCATCAAGTATTTCTTCAACATCGTTTCGTCTAACCTCTGCTGAAGCCAGTTCTATAAGCCCATCAGAAAAGTGGGTAATGGCATCTACAAAGAGAAAGGTTTTCTTTTTTAATTCAAATGACGCACATATAAGTCGTGTGCCTTCACCATCGTAATTGGTCATAAAGCCCCTGTATTCCTTTTGCTCTTCTATAACCCTTAATACCGGCTCTCCTGTAATGTGAGGCTCCTGGATGGTTACACCGATTGTTTTTAAACGGAAGAGGAGCTTTTTGATAAGTTTTTGAATCTCTTTATCCTCTTCATTGACATAAATTTTATTCAGAAAGATACCTGCTGCTTCATTCTTAAGTTCTTTCAAGTGAGCGAGAAACTTCTTCTTTTCTTCTTTTGTGAAGCCCTTAAAAAGACTCACATTTTGTTCCATATTTGTATTGGATTCTATCTCACGCAGTATACTTTCCATCTTCTCTTTTTTTATAATTATCTCTTATTCGAAAGCTTTGTAACCTGCCTTTTCTATTGCCTTCTTTATATCTTCAACCTTTCCCTTAGCATCGTCGTATTTTACAAGGGCACTGCCTATTTTAACGTTACTTTCAATGACAGCAGGAAGATTGTTCAAAGCCTTTTTAACCGCCATTACGCAGTGCTCACAGGACATGCCCTCAATTTTTATATTTATTTCTGTCATAATCCCTCCTTCAATGACGTTACTTTAATGTACGCATTATATGGCAAAAATACAAGATAAATACCTTATCTTGAAGTGCTTTATGCTTTATGCTATGAAAGATAATAAGGGGGAGCAATGAAGATTAAGTTAATCCTTTTTTTATTTTTTGTTTTTCTCTTTTTCACACAGGCTTATGGGAAAACAACAATTGTTGTTGAGGCAGAGCATTTTGACAGTATTACACCTTCAATGGAAGTGAAAGAAGAGCGCGGGGCATCAGGTGGTAATTCTATCGAAATCCCTTTAAAAAAATCCCATTCAAAAAGTGAGGTACCACCATCCGATAGCGGCTATGCAGAATACAAGATTTATATTCCTCAGGAGGGAAATTATCAGTTCTGGGCAAGATGCTGGTGGTATGACCATACAGGCAATTCATTTTTCATTCTAATTGATAGCATAGCAGTTGATAAGAATACACCCTATGTTACAAGTAATACGTACAAAAAGTGGCACTGGGTACAGGGTCCTGTTTTTCATCTTACGAGGGGAATACATACTATACGAATTCAGAATAGAGAGGATGGGGTACGAATGGACCAGTGGATTCTTACCACAACCCCCAAAAGCCGCTGGGAACCAACCAAAAAAGAAAAAGAGACACCTCAATATATTGTGAAATAATTTTTATAAGATTTAGAGGTAAAATGAGATGAAAGCCCTCATATTTGATAATAGACTGTATTTTTCTAACACATACCCCGTACCACTTCTGAAAGAGAATCAAGCCTTAATAAAGATTCGTATGGCAGGTATATGTGCCACAGACATGGAGATTTTGAAAGGCTATAGAGGTTTTAAAGGTGTTCCAGGTCATGAGTTCGTTGGAATTGTGGAGAAGATTAAAGGAGAAAAACAGACTCTCCTTGGAAGAAGGGTTGCAGGTGAAATAAACTGCGTATGCGGAAAATGTGGCTATTGCAGGAAGGGATTAAAGAATCACTGTTCCAGGAGAACTGTCCCTGGCATAGCTGGCAGAGATGGTGTTTTTGCAGAATATTTAACCCTTCCCTTAGAGAATTTACATGAAGTGCCTGCCAATCTTGCAGATGAAGAGGCGGTCTTTACCGAGCCCTTAGCTGCTGCCTTTGAGATACTCGAACAGGTAAGGGTGAAGGGTGATGATAGGATTCTTATACTAGGCGATGGAAAGCTTGGCATACTCTGCAGCCTTGTTTTGAGAAGAGTAAGTTCGAGTATCCTTCTTGCTGGAAAGCATCCAGAAAAGCTTGATATTGTGAAGAAACAGAATATTGCTTGGACCCTTATTGATAAGCTTCATCTCAGGAAAGAATATGATATTGTTGTTGATGCAACAGGTGCCCCCGAAGGGTTACAAAAGGCATTAGAGTTTGTAAAGCCAAGAGGAACAGTTGTGATGAAGACTACTGTTGAAAAAAGCGCATCCATGAATCTTTCATCGATTGTTATCAATGAAATAAATGTAGTGGGTTCACGATGCGGTCCTTTTGAGCCTGCCATCAGGGCACTGGCAGACGGAGAGATAGATGTAAAACCACTTATAACAGAGATTATCCCATTCAGTAAATGGAAAAGGGCGTTTGCAAGAGCACGAGATAGAGATTCTCTTAAAGTCATACTGGACATGAGAGAGAAAGGCGAAATAAACGCATAATATGGAGAAGATAAAAATTGGTATCAGCAGTTGTTTGCTTGGCCACAAGGTTAGATATGATGGCGGACACAAGCATGACCCTTTCATTACCGATACCATTGGACAATTTTTTGATTTGGTACCAGTCTGCCCTGAAGTGGAATACGGCCTCCCTGTCCCGAGAGAAGCCATGAAGCTTGTTGGAAGGCCAAAGGAACCACGGCTTGTCACTGTAAAGACAGGTATTGACCATACAGATGGTATGTTGAAGTGGGCAGGAAAAAGGCTGAAAGAACTCGAAAGGGAAGGTCTATGCGGTTTTATTTTCAAGAGTAAATCTCCGAGTTCTGGCATGAAAGACGTAAAGGTTTATACTGCTCAAAGTAGAAAGGGCAGGAGAGGAGTTGGAATATTTGCAGGAGCTTTTATGAGGTATTTTCCCCTTATTCCTGTTGAGGATGANNTTTGAGAGATAATTTTATAGAGAAGGTATTTGTCTTAAAGAGATGGAGAGAATTTCTCAAAAAGGGTAAATCAATGAAAGACCTTGTTGATTTTCATAGAGACCATGAAATCTTAATGCTTGCCCACAGTCCAGCTCATTACAGGATGCTCGATAAAATTATTGCCGATTCAAAGGAC